>CACJAW010000047.1 GCA_902591495.1 uncultured Pseudohongiella sp. | reverse complement strand
AGATTAAGAACAGCAATTTACTGCCCCTAGTCTTTATTATTTTTGGACTTTTTAAGTCGGTTTAACCGACCGGCTTAAAGAATCCTTATTTATCAGAAAATTAAGCGTAATTATAAAAGGCTACATGACCCTTATTAAAAAATATTTGGAGTCATAGCTTTTACTCTCAAATTTTAAACATTACAATACAATCTGGTTTATTACACCCTAAAAAAGCTTGTATCCAAGGAATTTGACGATCATGAAAGACGATAAAATTAGCCGTTTTCCAATCCCTGAAATTAATTCGCTACCAGAGGATATAAAATCTCGAATCTTAGAAGTTCAAGAAAAATCTGGATTCATTCCCAATGTGTTTCTTGCACTAGCACACCGACCAGATGAGTTCAGAGCTTTTTTTTTCTATCATGATGCGCTCATGAACAAAGAATCTGGCCTTTCTAAAGGCGAGAGAGAAATGATAGTTGTAGCAACATCTGGTCTAAATTCGTGTATTTACTGTGTTGTTGCTCACGGGGCTATTCTTAGAATTCGAGAAAAGAACTCACTCATCGCAGATCAAATTGCTACAAATTATAGGAAGGCAAATATTTCCGAAAGACAACTTGCAATGCTGGACTTTGCCGTAAAAGTATCCAGAGACGCAAACGAAATATCAGAAGAAGATATCCAAGTTTTAACTCATCATGGGTTTAGTGAACAAGATGTCTGGGATATCGGCTCAATCGCAGCTTTTTTTGCCCTCTCAAATAGATTGGCAAACATGGCAAATATCCGCCCAAATGAAGAGTTTTATCATATGGGCAGAATTGAAATAGGTTAGACTGAAAGACAAAACCAGTGTGGTAATCAAGCTACGAAGATAAAATCAGACGCCCTTTCGTACCAACATTTTTTGAATTCCCTCCAAAACAAGTTGGCGATTCTGATTGTGGACCGTCACACGCAAAGTGATAACTCCGGTAGTTTTAGATGGGGTTAACTCTATTATTTCAAGGGCTGGGTATACAGTATCGCCCCTGTATACAGGTTTCAGAAATTTAGCACTGTGTTCTAACAGGCCTATAAGACTGTCGTGTAGCTCATGCGGCAAATTCCCTGCTCCAGGAGCGCACAACGCTGAAACCTGCAACCCATGAGCTAACAGGTCTCTATGCCCTGCACGCTTGCAATATTCAACGTCATAATGAATTGGGTGATTATCCAATGACAGTGCTTGAAAAGCCGAAAAACTCGCATCCCCAAGCGTTCTAGATGGGATTATGAACCGCTCGCCAACTTGAAGATCATCAAAATAACGTGACTCCTTTATATGATGCTCTGTTGGGTCAAAGTTTGGATCTACTTCCTGACTCATATAGGGTTTAAATTAACTCAAATGTTTCTATTTAAGTGGATTAATCTTCATCTTCTAAAACTAATCCCCTCCTAAGGCCTCCATTTTTTCTTCATAGCCGATCTGTCTATTTCTTTACCGGACAAATAGACACTGCTGATTGTTCTCGTGTTTCTAATTTCATCCAGAGGGTTTCCATCAAGAATAATAAAATCAGCACTGTAACCAGGGCTTAACATTCCCATGTTATTTAGGCCAAGATGCTTGGCTGCATTGCTAGTTGCAGCAACAAGCGCTTGCATCGGGGACATTCCAAGGCGTACGTATATTTCCAACTCCCGGTGCCCTGTGTATCCAAAAGGATGATTCGGTACCGCTCCCGCATCAGTTCCTAAAACGATATCTACTCCTGCCTCAATCATGCTATTAAAACTATCTACTAATTCAGCCTCTATTTCAGGCGGATTACGGAATCGCGCAAAGCGCCGACTGAAATTAGTGATTAAGCCGATCATTTCATCTTCAGAGTATATCTGATTAAGAAAATCATCCTCTCCTATCGCTTCCTGTCTTAACTCCCCAAGCCCCCAATTAGGGACGACAAATGCTCCGGCTGCTCGAATTTCTGTTGCGATATCTTGATCCAAATCAGAACCAATACGCCCATGCAGAAAGCCATGAGTCCCAGCGGCTAAAAGTGGCGGCATGTCTGATGCAAACTGCTGATGGACAAATACCTTTATGCCTAACTTTCTCGCCTCATCAATGACGGCAGTGTACAGCTCAGGACTCAGCTTAGACTGGCTTCCACCCCTATCATCGACCCAAATTTTTATGAATTTAAAACCCTTCTCAAAAACAAGTTTGACTTGCTCTCGGGCCTGAGTCGGGCTCTCCAAGCCGTATAGAATTGTTTCCCCAAATCTTGATTCAACTGACAATGCATGAGTAAGAAACTGATCATTTGGTCCTTGATTTGGAGGTGCCATTCCCGCAGCAAACAACACTCGAGGACCGAGAAACTCTCCTGATTTTCGCTGACTTTCTAATGTATTCATCAAGGGCAACGAGTCGCTTCCAGCAGAAAAAACAGCACCAAAACCATAATAGGCATACTGTTCAAGGTTATCGATGAGATTTGTTAATCCATAATTGTGTGAACCCCAATCTTTTCTGCCTTGATAACCTAAATGAGAGTGACCATCGATCAGAGCTGGCATAACTGTCTTACCCTCAGCATCGATGATTAGGGCGCCAGGTGGCTCTATCTGATCGCTTGAAACTTGCGTAATTACGCCATCCTCAAATTGTAGTGACCCACTTTCTATAAAAGAACCATCACCGATAATAATTCTAACATTTTTGATAACGACCTCGTTCCGAGGATCGCTTTGCTGGGCGATAGCGTCCACAAAGTGGATCGTGATAATCTGAAGAAACAGCGAGAACCTGATTGAAAACTTCATAAAATATCGAAACATTATAAAAACCAAAAACACCTCAGTTTATGTGAGGCTTCAAAAATTTTTCGTGGAAAAAATAGTACCTGCTTTAACAATAAATATCATCGATTAATGGTCGATAATTCATCTAGGCATAAATGCACCACTTTCACAGGAGTACAAAATGGATGACATGAACCTGACTGCAGCCGCTACGCTGGCTCTGTTAATTCAGTATTTTATCTTCTCTTTATTTGTAGGAGCCGCCCGTTATAAAACTGGTGTAAAGGCTCCTGCTACAACAGGAGACCCTTTTTTCGAAGCAACCTTTAGAATTCAGCATAATACGCTCGAACAATTAATCCATGTAATCCCAGCTCTTTGGATCTGCTCGTATTTTCTCAGCCAAACATTTGCCGTTGTTTGCGCTGGCCTGTTTTTTGTCGGACGAATACTCTTTTTTATTGGCTACCGAGCAGCCCCTGAGAAAAGAGCTTTTGGGTTCATAATCGGGATGCTTTCCTCAATCGCGCTGATTTTAGGCGGTGTCTGGGGTGTTACGTTTAGTCTTATAAATTAGACAATTGGGACCGGTTTGGTTACCTTTTTCTAACCCAGGCTGTTACTCTTGTAGCATAATTAGCTAAAAGATAATCGGATTGAATTTTGTTAGATAAAATTAACACCTCTTCGTCTCTATCTAGAGACGAAGCCCTTGGACTTGCAGATGTCTCAGACACAGCTGCACTCTGCAAAATAGCTCGCGAAATGCGAGATGATTATTTTGGCAATAATGTCACTTATTCTAAAAAGATTTTCCTGCCTCTCACCTATCTTTGCAGAGACGTCTGCCATTACTGCACCTTCGCCAAAACTCCTCGCCGAATAGACAATCCCTATCTATCCGTAGACGAGGTTTTATCACTCTGTGATCAGGGAGCGAACTTAGGCTGTCAAGAGGCACTTTTCACGTTGGGGGAAAAGCCAGAACTGCGGTACAAGGCTGCTCGGGAGGCATTAGCAGCGTTAGGTTTTGAAACTACTCTGGAGTATGTTCGACACGTTGCCGAGAAAGTCTTGGAAGAGACTGGCGTGTTACCTCACATAAATGCTGGAAATCTCACAGAAAAGGAAATTACATATCTTCGAAAAGTCAGTGGCTCAATGGGAATCATGCTCGAGTCCGCATCGAAAAGACTGTGTGAGAAAGGCATGCCCCACTACGGCTCACCAGATAAAGTACCAGAAGTGCGAATTCACACCATGGAGTTAGCCGGACAACAACATGTTCCCTTCACCACTGGAATACTGATAGGTATTGGCGAAACTCGTTTAGAGCGTATCGAGTCACTTTTAGCTATTCGAGATGTTCATAACACCTATGGGCATATACAAGAAATAATAATCCAAAATTTTCGCGCAAAGCCAGACACAAAAATGCGTTCTGCTCCTGAACCCGACCTCAATGAGCTCCTTTGGACCATTGCCGTATCACGTCTGATTTTCGGCCCAGAAATGAGCATCCAAGCGCCACCAAACCTCAGTCCAGGGGTTCTTCCACAGTTGGTAAATGCCGGCATAAATGACTGGGGTGGAGTTTCTCCGCTGACCCCTGACCACGTCAATCCGGAGGCCCCTTGGCCACACCTAGAAAATTTAGCGCGTGAGACTGAAGCAGCTGGCAAATTCCTAGAGCAACGGTTAACAATTTATCCCAAATATATTAAAGAATACTCCAAGTGGGCGGATGGTAAAGTAGCTCCTACTGTTTTCAACCTTTCCGATGCAAGCGGTTTTGCGAAACGAGACCCATGGATACCTGGTGAAAGAAGCCCCATACCATCGTTAGATAAAAAACTACTCCAAAAATCAGTCACAAAAAACTCTGTCTCTGGCGAAGTTAGGTCAATACTCGAGAATATACAGAAAACTGCGCAGCCCAAAATTGCTGAGTTAGCAAAGTTATTCGAATGCCGTGGAGCAGACTTTAGTTACGTTACCAGAGCTGCGGATGATCTTCGCAAGAAGTATAACGGTGATGACGTGACATACGTGGTGAATAGAAACATCAATTACACGAACGTGTGCTATTTTAAGTGCCAGTTTTGTGCTTTTTCAAAAGGTAAGGCTAGTGAGAATCTTCGTGGCAAGCCTTATGACATTAGCGCCGAGGAGATCGCTCGACGATGCGAAGAAGCTTGGTCTCGTGGAGCCACCGAGGTTTGCATGCAAGGTGGTATCCACCCTGACTATACTGGCCAAACATACTTAGACATCCTTTCAACGGTAAGAACTGCAGTGCCCCAAATGCATATACATGCCTTCTCTCCATTAGAAGTATGGCAGGGTGCTGAGACACTTGGTATTTCTTTAAAAGAATTTCTTGAGCACCTAAAGGCAGCCGGATTGTCCACGTTACCCGGAACTGCTGCAGAAATACTCGACGACGAGGTAAGGAAATCGCTTTGCCCTGATAAAATTAATACGTCACAATGGCTCGAAGTCATGAAAACAGCTCACCAAGTGGGTTTTAGAACAACAGCAACCATCATGTATGGGCATATCGAATCTCCAATACATTGGTCAAATCATTTAACGGCCATTAGAGAATTACAGCAGCAAACCGGAGGTTTCACAGAATTTGTGCCCCTGCCCTACGTTCCCATGGAAGCGCCAATGTACTTAAAAGGTAAATCCCGTCGAGGCCCGAGTTTTAGAGAGGCCATTCTCATGCATTCAGTCTCAAGAATTGCTTTTGAAGGCTTGATAAACAATATCCAGACCTCTTGGGTAAAAATGGGGCGAGATGGCGTGCGAGCTTGTCTAAACGCTGGAGCTAACGATATTGGCGGAACCTTAATGAACGAAAGTATTACGAGAGCCGCAGGAGCAGATCATGGGCAGGAATGGCACCCTTCAGACCTTGAGGAAGCTATCCTAAAGATGGAAAGAAATCCTAAAATGAGAACAACAAACTATGAGACAGCTCCTCAAAAAATGAAGGAGCTTGCTCTCAAAGCATCCACTTTAAAACAGGTAGAAAATACAGCAGCGCAAAAACTTCAACGCAGTAAAAAGTTAGATAATATCACCCAAGTAATATAGATCTGAGTGTCAAAATATAGTCGTATTAGCTGTTCATCAGCGGTTTGACGCACAACTTAAAATTAGGAAAATTTAACAGATGAAAGTAGCAATAACTGGAGCGAATAGCAGTGTAGGCAAAAATTTGCTGGTTCGTTTAAGCAAAGAGAAAGATATAACTATAGTCGCTGGTGTACGTAGCGAAAAAGTAATACCAGAATTACCCAAGAACCCAGCAATCAAACCAACGATCATTAACTACGATGACATCCAATCGCTCGAGAAAGCGCTCGACGGAGCGGATATTGTAATCCACCTAGCTGGGATACTGATTGAAACAAAGCATTCTAATTATGCGAATGCAAATATAGCAGCAACGGCCGCGATTGTTGATGCTGCAAAAAAGAGTGATGTAAGAAGCATTATTTTTATAAGTGTTGTCGGTGCTAGTCCGGAATCAAGAAATGCTTATTTTCGTTCAAAGGGCGTTGCAGAAGAGTTAGTTCTCAGTTCCGGTTTGGGGGCAAGGATCTTGCGTACACCGATTCTCTTCGGACCTAACGCGGCTGGCTCACAAGCCATCATTGGGATGATTTCTTCCGGACAAGCAAAGTTATTAGGTGGTGGGCACTATCAAATGCGACCGTTAGACATCGACGATCTCTCTGAAGCGCTTACGATACTCTGTTCAGCTTCAATACAAGATCAGGTTACCTATGAACTTGTTGGACCTGAGAGTGCTCCATACAGAGACATAATTGAAATGACAGCACAAGTAATGGGAAAGACTATAACATTTGGAAATGTACCTATCCTCCTCGCAAAATTCGGAGCCACAATCACCAGCATTTTAAAAGGGGGTGGCATTACACCTACGGTTATTGATGTAATCACACAAGATGAGATAGTTAAAACTAACGCTGACAGCGCGTTAGGTATTACACTTACTCCCATGAAACAAACTTTAGAGAAAATGACTAGCCTTGGCGACTGATATGACAGACAACAATCAAAAAAATGAAGTGAGTGAAACGGGCGATTCTGGAACAGAAAATGCAATGCCTCAAAAGAAGTCCAATCCCGCAGGAAGAATTTTATTCCTTGCCATAACAGTCATGTGCTTTGTTTATCTTTATTATCGATTAAACGGAGCAGCGAGCAGGGAGGGCCTGCCGTTAATAGCTTACATGACCGACGTATTTTCGAACGTTGCGTGGGTGCCTTGGTTAGGCCTAATGATCGCCTACTCCTTGTTTTATTTCTTGGTGGATACTTTAGTAGTGACACGCGCCCTTAATTGGTTTTTAGCAGATATCAAATATAAAGATATTCTACCTATACGCGCGAGCGCTTACATTATATCTATTTTTAACGAGCAGATTGGTAAGGGTGCTATGGCCTATTACCTGAATAAGCGCGATCAAATTCCAGGGTGGGAAGTTGGCTCCGTTATGCTCTTCATTATGTTTTGTGAAGTATTCTATTTGTTAGTTTGGGCCTCAATCGGCTATATCGCCGGCGGTGACGGATTGCCAGAAGCATTCAGCCTAATGCCAGCAATAGCTGTGGGTGCGGCGATATTTTTTGTTATTTGGCTTTTGTACTTCCAAGGAAATCTATTACCGAACAATGAGTTTCGCCAAAAGCGAATACTCGACGCTTTCAAACAAGCCAAATTAAAGCATTATTTACTGTTTCTAATCTTGAGATCCCCAGCACTTCTAGCAGCGGTTATCGTTTATTCTGTCGCACTAAACCTTTTCGGAGTCGATGCTTCTTTCATCGAACTTCTCCCGTACTTGCCGGTTATATTTTTTGCAGCTGCAGTACCCACTCCTATGCGTGCCGCCGCAATTACATTCTGGGTAATATTATTTCCGGAAAACGAAGGGCAAATGGCCGCTTTTGGATTCGTACAGCATAATTTCTTTATCTTATTCAATGCAGTTATTGGGTTAGTGTTTTGGCGTAGGGCTCAAAGAGAACTTTTTAGTTAATTATGGCGAATCTGCTTACCGCGGTTCGTCTCGCCCTCTCTATACCTGTCACACTTGGATTTGCGTACAACGAATTCCTATCTGGATGGGTAGTCTTGCTCCTCATTGTAATCGCTTGTCTTACAGATTTTTTGGATGGCAAGGTAGCGAGAGCAAAAAATACTGCATCAGCAAGAGGACAATTATTTGATCACTCTACTGACTTTATTTTTGTCACCACCGGTTTAGCGGGATGTGCGTTTTCTGGTTTAATTAATCCTTACCTACCAGTTTTAATCCTCATCGCTTTCAGTCAATACGTTACCGACTCCTATTATCTGTATAAACAGAAAGAACTCAGGATGAGTTTTCTCGGAAGATGGAATGGAATATTGTACTTTGGACCGTTATTGCTTTTAGCTTTCTCCGCAATTAAGTTAGGTAAGGACTTTGAAGAGTTTATGGAGTTAGCTGGTTCTATTTTCGCTTGGATTTTAACGGGGAGCACGCTTCTATCAATCATAGACCGGAGTTTAGCTCCTCTTCGCGATTCTGAATAAAAAGGATTAGTCCTGAATATATTCCACTTGAGTGCTAGGCAGGTATCCTATCCTGTGAGCAAACGCAACTAATCGATTGGCTGAATCTAATTTAAAGGGTTCCGTATAAACTTGCCATCTATCCTCAAGAACTCCTTGCTGGGAAACTACTTGAAAGGCAATATTTGCTCCAGGTGTAACAGAACTAATTTGCACTTCACCGTTCTCATGAAAGATAGTTGGCGCCTTTGTTGTCGGTTGAATTCCCTCAGGCCAAAATTCTTTGATAAGCTGCTCCTCCGGCTTGAAGCCAAGATCGTCGAACTCTGAAAGCCAGCTGTCCAGCTCTTTACGAAGTTCATGCAGTTTCTCAGAATATTTAGGATCTGCAGAAAGATTCTCAAGTTCATATGGATCATTTTCTATATCAAAAAGCTCCTCAAGTGGCTTTTGAGATCTAAACCATTGAGCTTGATTCTTGTCTAACTTACCCTGCCCATTCAACTGAAGAAGCTCTTGCATTATGGGCATTTGCTCTCTGTACGGAAGCGGCAGATAGTAAGCTTTATCTAGATTATAGTTTCGCAAATATTTAAAACGGGAATCTCTAACCGCACGAATGGTGTCGTACTCATTGTCAAACCGATCTGCGGCAGCGTGGATGTAAGTTCTTGGAGACGCGTCTGCAAATTCTCCGACAAACGCGCGACCGTTTACATATGATGGGGGCTTGATTCCCGCAAGCGATAAGGTTGTTGATTTAAAATCCACAAAACTAATTAATTGATCATCAATTTCGCCTGCTCTCCATTTGTCAGGGTATCTGATGATCAGCGGCACATGAATCCCCGAATCGTAGAGCAGTCTTTTTTGTCGAGGCAAAGGCCCCCCATGGTCACTATAGAAAAATACTATGGTGCTCTCGAGCAAATCATCTTCCTCTAGCTCATTGAGAATCGCCCCTACTTGCTTATCCATAGCAACGATATTGCTGTAGACCTGCCTGATATCATTCAACGCAATCTCTGTTCGCGGCAAATAAGGGGGCACTGGCACATTTAAATCGCGACCGATGAGTAGTGGGTTGTCTTTCTGTCTCCAGACTTGTGATTCATGTGTGATACCGAGGTTAAAAATTGAAAAAAATGGTTGCCCAATTTCCCTGTTTCTCCAATGCGCTTGCGGACTACTTTCATTCCAGGCGGTAATTGGTTTTTTAAATTGATAATCCTCCTTTGCATTGTTTGTCGTGTAATAACCGGCCTCACGAAAATACTGGCTTTGCATCTTCACGTAAGGTGGAGGAATCGCCTCATACGGTACCAAGCCTTTGGGTCCTTCATCAATTACGCTCGTTGTTCTCATGTGATGAGCCCCGATACGATTCTGATACATACCTGTCGCAAGCGCTGCTCTACTCGGGGCACAAACACCAGATGTCGAAAATACACTTGTATATCTCACACCCTCATCTGACAAACGAGAGAGGTTAGGTGTTTTAACAGTCTGATCACCAAACGGTGGTATGATTGGACTCAAGTCTTCAGCAACAATCCACAATATGTTCGGTCTTTCCGGCAATGTGGGCTGGGACCGGCCTGAATCGTCAAGATACTTGCAACTAAACAACGCAGCGAGTAACGTAGAAAAGATTGTTAACCTTAGTAGCATTCTCATCATTCTTAATAATTTATGAGTCTTCGATAAAGGCGTCAATATTACATGGTTTCAAAATTAGAGAAAGTTATTATCCGAATCGCTGCCTTTTGTGTCGTAGGTTTATTCCCAGTTATTGCTTTATATAAAACCATTAATGCTCATAATTCTGATATCGAGGAACTTTTCCTTTTGATCAACGAGAGGCTAAGTTATATGGAGCATGTTGCTCTTTACAAGGAAAGAACCAATTCACCCACAGAAGATATAGAGAGAGAAGCGGTTGTATTAATGGACGCAGTTGAAAGTGCTAATGAGCTCGGTCTGTTTGGTCCATCAATTGAGTCTTTTTTCAAAGCTCAAATGAGCGTAGCAAAAGCAATCCAATATCGCTACCGAGCAGATTGGCAAAGCGAATCACCTTCATTTGTCCCTCTCAATCTTCAAGAAACTATTCGCCCAAAGCTATCACAAATTGGAAGGTCCATCGTTAATAAAATGGCGGCCTTATATAGTAATGGCGAGCAGATTAATGAGGAACATAGAGACCTATTTCATAATTCTATCGATATCGATAATGTCAGCCAACAAGATAGAACTCGACTATTTGATAGCTTACTGATCATAGAAGCACAGAAATAGTCAATTGCATTAAACTGAAATCAAATTTTTGTGTATAGTTAAAAACAATCAAGATCGTCTCAAAGATCTTAGGGAAAATTCATGAGAGGGCTAACATCCTTGATTTCTTTAGAGTTAAAAGTATGCGCTAGCGTACTCTTCTTGTTCTCCGTTCCGAGCTGGGGACAACAAGATTTGGTTCCCATAACTGAGACTACACTAGAGGCATTTAGTAAAATTACTGCTTATGAGAGAGTGCAGTATTCGCTACAAAGAATCATCGAAACGGAGTCTGATACCGTACAAGAGCAATTCCGCATCACTGAAATCCCTGCGCCACCATACAAAGAGCAAGAAAGGGCTGCATACTACTTAGAGCAGATGCGCGCGCGTGGATTGCAAAATGCCTACACAGATAGTGAGGGCAATGTAATAGGCGTACGAAAAGGAACTGGTGAAGGACCAATTTTTTTAATATCAGCACACCTCGATACTGTATTCCCAGAAGGAACGGATACGACAGTTAAGTTGCGAGGCGGACGGTACTACGCGCCGGGGATCGGAGACGATACGAGAGGCTTGGCCGCGCTATTAAGCGTTATTGATTCTTTAGATGCTAGTGGAATAGAGACAATCGGCGACGTTATCTTTGCTGGTAATGTTGGTGAAGAAGGAACAGGCGATCTTAGGGGCATCAAAGCAATCTTTAGAGATAACCCGTCTATTGACGGTTATGTATCAATTGATGGAACTCTTCTGAGGCGTATCACTAATGGGGGCACCGGAAGTCGGAGATTTGAGTTTGCTTTTCAAGGTCCGGGAGGACATTCATTTGGAGCGTTCGGAAGAGCGAGTGCGATTCATGCAATGGGGAGAGCGATAGCAAAAATTTCTGATTTAGAAACACCAAGCGTACCAAAGACAACATTTACAATAGGCACTGTCAGGGGCGGAACATCTGTCAACTCTATTGCCGCTGACGCTACGTTTGCAATCGACATGCGTTCAAATGACCCAAACGAACTCTCTAAACTCGAGTCAAGAGTTAAAGCAGCCGCCCTAGAAGCCGTAGAGGAGGAAAATGAGCGGTGGGATAATGGGAAAATTTTCGTGGACTTTAATCTAATAGGAGACAGACCTGTCGGAAAAACAGCGCCAGAGTCGCCAATTGTTCAAGTTGCCGCACTGACTTTTGATGAACTTGGCATAGAGCTTCAGGAATTAGGTACATCAAGCACGGATTCAAACCTACCTATGTCACTTGATATTCCTGCGATTACTATTGCAGGCGGTGGTCGAGGCGGTGGAGCTCATTCACCTGGAGAATGGTTTATTCCAACAAATTCTTATCTCGGCCCTCAAGCTGCTCTATTGATTACACTCTCTATGGTGGGTATTAAAAATGTCTCTGCTCCCCTTCTCGAAAAAATAGATAAATAGCTTCGCAAAAAAAAATCCGCTGCTACACGGATTTTTTCCTAACGAGCGCCAAGACAACCTCTTTAGCTAAACAACTTAAAACTAGTCTTGCTTTCGTAGGTGTCCGTAAATTAATTCCTCTGTAAATTCAACACACTTATATTCCAACAACTGCATATTCTCTTCTAACCGTCGATACAACGGGAAAGAAACTTTCCATGGCTCAGTATATACATTAGGATCCTCAAGAGTGGCTTCATACATAACCACATTTTCACTCATATGCGTGTATCGCTCAGTAACCGTTAAATCTTCAGTGTGGTGGTTTCCCGCATGGTCAAACCATGTGTCTGCTACCTGACCGGTTACCTCAATTACCAGAGTGTCCCCCTCGAAATGGGCAAGACTATGACCCATCCATGAATATATGGGAAACTCAAAATCTGGTTGATCCACATACACAATCCTGCTTGCACTCGCAAATTCATACGCATAAACAATATGCTCAGGAGATTGAATTATCTGGAATGGGAAAGGTAAATAAGTAGCCCTTGGAATTCCGGGCATGTAACATTTAACCACAGGATCAAGTTCTAACCAGTTAGCCTTATTTTCTATTTGCTGCTGTCTCGCCGCCGCCGTGTAGGGGATCTCACCTCCCTCAACTATGCCAAGCCCACCTGGGATCGCTCCTATAGCACCCAGCTCAAACATTGGTCCAAAATCGGCAGAATGTGGCTCAATATCATAATGAGAACTACCAATGGCCTGCCATATGCCGCTAAAATCGGGTTTTCCGTCGGCAGTCCTAGGAATATCACCACTTTGAGCCTGCGTTGTCATGGCGAAAATTATCAACAAAAATCCCACCAGAAGGTTTGTAAATCTATGCTTTATGAATAACATGCCCTACTCCGTTTTCGTTTTTATTAGCCTTAAGCGAATCACTATTTTTTGCTGTTCTTGACGCGTTGACTTGATTCTAGCATAGCAAAATGCCATCCAGTCAC
>CACJAW010000046.1 GCA_902591495.1 uncultured Pseudohongiella sp. | reverse complement strand
CACCGCGACAAGTAATGGGTAGGATAAGCTACACGTTCTAAACGGGAATTAATTTCTAATCGCGGCTGCGATAGTTCTTGAATAGGATAAGCAATTAAATAAAGAGATATCTGAGAGCAAACAGGCCAGCTAAGAACCATGCGGCGGAAGTCACTTGGTCCCGCCGGCCTGTGAATACTTTAATAATGACGTAACTCATAAAACCCAAGGCAATCCCATCCGCTATTGAGAATGATAGAGGAATCATTGATACCGTGATTAAAGCAGGTATAAGCTCACTCTGGTCAGACCATTCAAGTTTTTCTAGTCCACCCAACATAATCATTGCCACATAAATTAATGCTCCCGCTGTAGCATAAGCGGGAATAATACTAGCAAGCGGCGAAATAAAAATTGCTAAGCAGAAAAAACATCCAACAAAAACCGCAGTTAGCCCTGATCGACCTCCCGCTGAAACACCTGCCGAGCTCTCTACGTAACTGGTCACTGGCGCACAACCTACCATCGTCCCGACAATGCTGGACGCGCTATCAGCTTTTAAAGCTTGGTCAAGATTTTCAATTTTTCCTTTATCGTTAATAAGATTTGCTGAAGTTGCCACTGCGAGCAAAGTACCTGCCGTATCGAACAGATTTACGAATAGAAACGTTAAGACCACACTTATTATTCCTGCATTAAGTGCACCACTGAAGTCTAACTCGAATAAAACCGGAGCAAGACTCGGGGGGGAGGAGAAAAACCCTGAAAACTCAACCTTGTTTGCCAGAATTGAAATTACAGTGATTGTTATGATGCCCAACATAATAGCACCAGGTATCTTTCTTATAGAAAGCACTGTGATTATCAAGAATCCAAGCAAACCCAGATAGGGTTCTGCTTTTGTGAGGTCTCCCAGCGATACATAATTCACCGGATTTGAAACTATAATCCCGCTGCTTTTAAGACCGATAAACCCAATAAATAGTCCGATACCGGCTCCCATCGAAATCCGCAAGCTCGATGGGATACTTTCCAATATCCAACGCCGAAGAGGTGTTACACTAATTACAAAAAAGAGAACTCCAGAGATAAAGACTGCGCTCAGGGCTACTTGCCAACTGTATCCCATTTCTCCTACGACGGTGTATGTGAAAAAGGCATTGAGGCCCATGCCTGGAGCTAACGCTACAGGCCAGTTAGCGAGAACACCCATTGCGAAGCAGGCGACTGCGGCTGCCAAGCATGTTCCTACAAAACTCGCACCATAATCCATGCCGGTTTCCGCCATCATGGAGGGATTGACGAAGATGATATAAACCATTGTGATGAACGTAGTAGCTCCCGCCAATAATTCCCGTTTGATCGAGGTATTTTTTGCTTCAAGCTCAAAGTAATTTTGCAGGGTTTTTTTCATCAGAAACCTCAAATGCCTCTTTTTATCATTCTTAAAAATTACCGTCGGTGTAGTTCAAGATTCAAAACACTCCGGGCACCAACTTCCCTCCTTAATATCGCGGATTGCTGCTTCCCAAACGTGGCCCTTTGCGCATTGCCATTTAACTTTCGTCGACAAATCAACATATTTATCAGATAAACACTTACCACCCCTTTCTTCGGCCATTTGTTGCATTTCTGCGATTGATAAACGTATGGTCCCAGCACATTCCGGACACCAACTCCCCTGCTTGACAACACGAGGCGTCGCTTCCCACACATGACCCTTGGCACATTGCCATTTGAGTTTAGTGGTCGAGTTAACATATTTATCTGATAAGCAAAGCCCTCCTTGCTCTGCAGCAAGCTCCGCCATCCCTTCTATCGTATAACGCCTAGCCCTCGCACATTCGGGGCACCAGCTTCCATTTATTATAGTTTCGGGCGTTGCTTCCCAAATATGGTTTTTACTACACTGCCATCTGAGTTTTGTGAGAGCATCCACATAGTTGTCAGATAAACACAAGCCGCCTTTTTCAGCAGCCAGGTCTTGCATACCGATTATTGTAGACAGGTTTGAACCTCCGCACTCTGGGCACCAATTCCCTTCGGTTATCGCACGAGGAGTTGCCTCCCAGACATGATGTAGTCGACACTCCCATCTAAGATTAGTTGAAAAATCTAAATACTCATCGGACAGACACCAGCCCCCCCTCTCAGAAGCGATTTGCTTCATTTCCTCAATAGTGAAACGCGTAGAACCGTCACAGGTGGGGCACCACCTTCCTCGTAAAATTGAATTTGGCGTTGCCTCCCATGAGTGTCCCTTTTCACATTCCCATTTTAATTTTGTTGAGGCGTTAACATACTTTTCTGATAAACACCTTCCATTTTTTTCTGCTGCTAGATTTTCCATTCTTTTAAGAGCTTCTCTTCCCTGGTGGGCTCTTCTAAAATAACTTGCTGTTAACCCGATGAGTAGTAAACAGAAAATTGCTGAAATAAGAAGTGTCATAATTCCTTACACGCTCAAAGTCGGACGTACGATAATTATACGTAATCCAGTATGGTCGGACCAATATTATCCAAAATATTGCGAGGCCATCGCGCGAAAAAAACTGGTATAATTTCAAAATTAAATCAAAATAAGAAATTAAAAAAATGTTTTTTCGTCTATTAATCGTTAGCGTATTTTTTGTTAGTAGTTTGCTATCAATTGACAGGGTGGCGGCACAAGAGAACTCTTTGGAGAATACAAGTTGGCAGCTGAAGACTATCTTCGGATTTAACAATGCAGAGTATACACCAGAGAACCCCTCCGATTATCTACTCAGATTTAGGTTAGATAATCGTCTTCAGATAGAGGCCGACTGCAACCAAGCTGGGGCAACGTGGACAGTAGAGCAGGAAACGATTTCTTTAACTGCATTGGTTACAACACGAAAACTCTGTATCCAACCCTCTTTGTTCAACCGTTACATTATGAATTTGAACCGGACTGAAACATTTGAGCTCATGGATAATCGATTGATTTTAAGAACCAGCACTGAAACTGACTGGATGGAATTCGAGCCTTATATATTCACCCCCAGCTTCTAACACAATGCACGGTTGAATTTATGGGTTTTAGTCCTTATTTAAGATAACAGACAAGATGTGATTTCCAACCAAATTTAGGGGGTATTAATGAAAAGGGTAATTTTGTTTATCGCAACAAATTTAGCCATTTTATTTGTTCTAGGTATCGTTTTGAGCATTCTTATGCCATTGCTCGGATTAAACTCGGCCTCGAATAGTGGCCTCCTATTTATGTGCGCCGTTTTTGGTATAGGTGGCTCTTTTTTGTCACTACTAATGTCCAAGATGATCGCAAAGCGCAGTGTCGGGGCGCGCGTTATTCAGAACCCTTCCAATAGCGGAGAAACATGGCTAGTCAACACCGTTCAGAGGCAAGCTGAGCTTGCTGGAATTGGCATGCCTGAAGTTGCAGTTTATGATTCGCCTGAAATTAACGCATTTGCCACGGGAGCAAATCGGCATAATGCCTTGGTGGCAGTGAGTACAGGACTGCTAAGAAGCATGAGTAGAGATGAAGCTGAGGCCGTGCTCGCTCATGAGGTCAGCCACGTTGCCAATGGAGATATGGTGACTCTCACCCTTATCCAAGGCGTTTTAAATACTTTTGTCTATTTCTTCGCCAGGATTGTCGCAAACATGGTTAATCGAGGAAACAACTCAGCTTTTACTTACTTCATGACAGTCATGGCTTTTCAAGCGATATTTGGTGTTTTAGCCTCGATCATTGTTATGGGTTTTTCACGCTACCGCGAATATAGGGCTGATAGTGGAGGGGCAGATCTCGCCGGTCGGCAGAAAATGATCGCAGCACTTGAGCGGTTGAAATCAAACCAAATTGAGAGTCAATTAGATGGTCAACTGACTGCTTTTGGAATATCGGGCAAACGGGCATGGTCGGAGCTGTTCATGAGCCATCCGCCTCTGGAAAAACGTATCGCCGCTCTGCAAAAACGCTAAAGCTAGTTGGGAAAGTTAGGTTTTCGTTTTTCCATAAAGGCAGCAATCGCCTCCTTGGATTCCGGGTCATCCATACTCTCAACTAAATGCTTTGCTTCAAGACGCAAGCTAGCGTCTAAATCTTGCTCGAGAGAGTTATTTAGATTTTTCTTCATCCGCGCTAACGCATTCACTGGACCATTTGACAGTCTCGATGCATATGCTTGGGCTTCTTCTCTAAAGGTATCAACAGGAAATATCTTGTTAAATAAGCCTAGCCGCTCGCACTCCTCAGCACCAATTCTGCTGCTTGTATAGAACATCTCCTTAGCTTTAGACAAGCCAATTAATCTTGGTAAGAACCAACTTGCACCATAATCACCCGAAAGGCCAATGTTACCGAAGGCCGTAGTTACAAAAGCATTAACTGAGGCTACCCGCAAGTCACAAGCAAGTGCGATAGAAAGCCCAGCCCCAGCAGCAGCACCTGGCAGTGCAGCTATCGTTATTTTTCTTAGTTCATGAATTCTTTGAGTGAGTGTCTTTTGTTTAATCAAAAGATTTTCAACTCTGTCCTTTTTTGATATTTCATGCTTATTACTATTTGACGAACCGCTGCCCATACCAGAAACGTCTCCTCCAGCGCAAAAAGCATCTCCCGCACCAGTAATTAGTATGCTTCCAACACGGTTATCATTTTCTAATACAGCAATAGTTTCCCTCAAAGCGGGCGTCAAAATATCTCCCAAGGCATTTTTTTTTTGAGGTTTATTAAGCGTTATTGTCGCTACACGCTCATATATGTGACAAAGCAACTCATCTGTGCCAGTGTCAATTGAATACATCAAACCCTCCTAACGCGGAACGAGTTCACAAAATCTTAATCTTTACGATTTTTTGTGGTCATAAAATACATAATAGCACCTAACAAACACCAACCTATGAAGATTGCCCACTCGCTTGGCCACTGCAAAGCCGAAGGGCTTCCCGGCATATAAAGCAAAGCTAAACCGATTGATAACACGAATGCCATCCCTCCAACCAACCCTCCAAATCTCGCTCTAAAAGGCCTTGGTAGGTCTGGTTCTCTTCTTCGAAGCACCAAAAAAGACAAAGCCACCATTGCATAAGCGATTACAATTCCAAGACCACCAGCATTCACTAGCCAAACCAATACCGGTCTACCAAAGAACGGTCCGAACGCAGACAATACCCCTATCAGGATGATGGCATTCTTTGGACTCTTATAGACGGGGTGCAACTCTGCAAACATTGCGGGGAGCAGTCTTGCGCGGGCTAATGCGTAAATGGCTCTGCTACCGCCAACGATAAAAGCATTCCAACTTGTAATAATCCCCGCGAGACCTGCGCTAAGCATCACGAATCTGCCAAAGCTTCCATAGATCATTGAATTCGCTTCAGCGGCTGCCAGGTCGGTAGACTCATACTCCTCTGGGCCCAACATTAAGCCAACTCCCAGAATGATTAAGCTATACCAAGCCACTCCCATGAAAACCGAGAGCATCAACACAATTCCGATATCACGAAACGGAAGATTTATCTCCTCTGCTGCCTGGGGGATCGTGTCGAACCCGACGAACATAAATGGAACCATAACTAAGACAAGGGTCATACCCGAAAATCCGTCTTCAAATAGTGGCTCAAGATTACTTGTGCTTCCACTAAAAACAGATCCTAGAATAAAGGCCAGCCCAACAAGTAGAATCAATCCGACAACAACAGTCTGCAACACTGCAGCCATCCGCACACCACGCACATTGAGGACAGTCATTCCAACTGACCCTGCCACACCGACCAAAACCCAAGTCAAATAGACATCCCATCCAGCCACATTCCAAAGATAGATTTTATCTAAACCAGGTATTAATGAGTCTAAAACGGTAGGTAGTGCTACAGCTTCAAAAGTAACAACTGAAACATATCCAAGAATGATGGACCATGTGCAAATGAATGAGGCTATTGAACCTAATGCTCTCTGGCTATATACGTGTTCCCCGCCTGCAAATGGTAACGCTGAGGCCAATTCAGCATAGGTGAGTCCAATAACGATCATAATACCGCCACCAGTAATGAACGCCAGTATTGCACCTATAGTGCCAGCAGATTTAATCCAATCCGCGGACAACACAACCCAACTCCATCCGACCATGGCGCCAAACGCCAGTGCCAGAACTTCTCTGCGAGTCAAAACACGAACAAATTTGGTTTCCTGCATGATGCCTTACTTAATCGCCCTTGAAATTCCCAGTGCGCCGATCAGCCACTGCCTGCAATCCTTCCAGATGATCCTGAGTTCGGGTTAACCAAAATTGTTCCCTACCCTCTACATCAGTCGCATCTTGCACAGCTGCTTGCAGGTTTGACCTTAATTGCTCTCTTAGTGAGATTAGCGCAAGCGGTGCATTAACTGCTATTTCCCGAGCAAGTTCAATAGCCTTCTCCCGGACCTCATGTATTCCCGCAAAAATATCCGCCGCACCCCAGTCGAGAGCAGTTCTGCCGTCTATCCGTCGACCGGTATAAAACATAAGGTGTGACTTCTGCGTGCCAATCGCTCTAGGTAGAGTATGAGTGAGCCCAAAGCCCGGAGTGAAACCGAGCTTTACAAAATTTGCCGTCAATCGGGTAGTCTCGCAGACTACTCTAAAATCAGCCATCATGGCCACTCCCAAGCCTCCTCCAACCGCAGCACCCTGCACCGCCGCGATAACTGGTTTCTTGTTACCAAACAATCTAACTGCCTCCTGATATATAGGATTCCTTTGATCGGCGGACTCGGCTGCTAAGACATCCCCCTCAGCAGTCTGATCTGCAGTAGCAAAATTTGCTCCCGCACAAAAGTGTTTACCGTTGGAACATAACACGATAGCTCGACAATTTGAGTCCCCATCTAAATCATCGAAACAGTCTGCCATATCTCTTATCAAATTAAGGTCAAAAAAATTATTGGGTGGACGGTCAATCTCACATTGGGCTACAAAATCATCTAGCAATGTTACGTTTATATCACCGTACTTCTCTTTCATTTCTATTCCGCTCATTTTTAATTTACTTACGTTATAATATCCTAAATAAGTGGTTAGTAGTTTGCCAGCCTTAAAATCATCTTTAGGATCTACGTGTGTCAATAGTTTCAAATAAAATCGCATTAGAATCATTCGAAGAAGTACAGGAGTATTACCATAGTCGAGGTTGGACGGACGGTTTCCCGATTGTGCCTCCTACCTCAGAAGCAGTTCAAGCGTGCTTAGACTGGGCATACATGCGTAATGATGAGTTAATTGGAATAGAACCAGTCAGGGAAAGACCTATTACCGCTGAAAAGTTAGCTATAAGTGCCGTGATGGCTGGTTGTTTGCCGATACATTTTCCGGTCATTGTCAGTGCTTGGAGTGCGATGCTAAAGGAAGAGTTTCTCTTACATGGCGCCACAGCAAGCACAGGTGGCTGTGCAGTATTTATGGTCTTGAATGGACCGATAAGAAAAATACTTGGTTGTGAAAATCAATTCAATGCCCTCGGGAGTAGTGATCGGGCAACCTCTGTGATAGGCAGAGCAATCCGGCTTGGTCTAATCAATATTTTGAATGTGAGTCCAGGCACTATAGATAGATCAACTCTTGGTCATCCTGGAAAAATTAGTTACTGTGTTGCAGAGGATGAAGAAGGAACAAACTTAGGCTCACTAGCTGAGTTCAGAGGCTTTGCTTCAGAAATATCAACTGTGACTGTATTTGCTGCGAGTTCTCCCAGACAAATCATGAACGAATGGACAGAAGACCCGAAGGAAATTCTGGACACTTACGCCTCTGAAATGAAATCTAACCTGCGTAACTATTCTATTTGGTCAGGCAACTACGCAATCGTTATCCCAAAACAGCATCGAGATCACCTTGAAAAGGCAGGTTGGACCAGAGATCAAATAAGCCAGTACCTCTTTGATAAAGCAAAAATCAAGAGATCGGAATGGGCTGAAGTTGGCAAGGGCTCCGTCGTCAGAGGCAAAGGAGAAAAGGAGTACTCAGCATTGCACTCCCCAGAGCACCTTTTGATTGTAGCCGCTGGCGGTCCTGCTGGCGGTTTTGGTGCTATAATACCCCCATGGCTTGGTACAAAAAGTCAAGCTGTCACTGTTGCCATTGGTGCATGTGTTGATTGTGAACCTGAACTCTAATTTTTACACAATTTTATTCGAATCATACTATGGTAATTAATGTACTAAATCCCACATTTGAAGAAGATGCCGCGACCTTCGATTTTGCACCACGACTAGATACTCTGTCTGGTAAAAAAGTAGGATTTATTTCAAATGGCAAAGAAGGAACGCTTGGCTTCTTTACCCATCTCGAAAATTTACTAAGGACCAAATATGAATTAGCTGATGTGATTTGGGAAATGAAAGATAACTATAGCGCGCCAGCCGAAGCGTCAATCATCAACCGAGCGCAAGCCTGGGATCTTGCAATCACCGGGCTAGGGGACTGAGGCAGCTGTTCTTCATGCAGTTTGCATGATGCTGTTAGTAGCGAGCGCGCGGGAACACCAGCACTAGGAGTAATGACTAGTAGATTTGTTAGTGCCGCTGAGCTCATGTCGAACGTGCTTGGCGCTCCAGGTTACAAGTTTGCGGTAATTGATCATCCTGTAAGCAGCGCATCGGACACAGAACTCGCTAATAAAGCGAAAAAAGTGGTTGAACTTATCGACGAGCTTATTCTTCGCTCTTAATCTTAAGACTTAATGTCTATGCTACCTAGGTATAACCTGCTATAAGAAATACGCTCAAAGCAATTAAAACAATCCCCAGATATTCGCGCCTAGAGATACGCTCATTAAAATAGAAATAAGTAATTAACAGGCCAATTATAAATTCGACCTGCCCTAAGGTCTTTACCAAGGCAGCATTTTGAAGACTCATAGCAGTAAACCAACCAACCGATCCCGCCACACCAGTGAATCCAATAAATAGACACGCATTCAAGTTATTTTTTATAAGTTTTAGCTGATCAGGCTCTTTAAGAACAATCCACAAGAAACAGATCAATGACTGCAAAACTACCATGTAAAGTAATACTGCAGCAGCGCTGGGTATCGGACCGACGGCAAGCGATAAAGATGCACTCCTTATCCACAATGAGGCAAGAGCAAAGCCAAGGCCAGCGCAAAGTCCATAGGATAAACTATTGAAATTGGCTTTATCAGCTAGGGAAACTTTCCATTGGCTAGCGAACACTAATCCTGTAGAGCCTATAAGGACCGAAACATAGCCCCAGAGACTTAAGGGTGAGGAAAAGAAAAACGTGCCCAAGATAGCTACAAGGATCGACTCGGTCTTCGCTAAAGACGTGCCCACCGCAAAGTTTTTCATACTAATGACATTAATTAGACAAACCGTCGCTAAAATTTGGGCTATACTTGCAAGAGCCCCAAATAGAAAAAACTTTCCATTTATTCCATATTCGAGAGGCTCATAAATCCAATCTATAAATAGAAAGTAAGCTAAAACAAATTTTATGCCAAATAAAAATCGTACAAGAGTCGCTGCTTGAATAGAGATTTTTTCAGCGATTTTTTTTTGGCCTGCCGTCCTTAATGATTGCATTAAAGCCGCTAAAAGCGTAAATGAGACCCAAACTTCCATCGCAGCAATATACTAATCTGACAGCTAGAAAACAAACCTAGCTTTGGCGGCACCTGTTTAAGTGCTATTCTAGGATTTAACAACTTATGGAATGAAATATGACAGCCCCTAACAAGCTTTATATTATGAGTTTTTTACTCGTAGTACTTTTCTCGATAAGTCTCTCACCAGTTAACTCCCAAACGGCAAGCTTTGAGGAATTATTGATAGACGTGGGCTATGCTAGGTTTGTTACACATGTCTGGGCTGCTGAATCTGAGGATGCCGAAGCAATCTTTGCGTTACCAGGCTCCGGCGCGGATGTCTCTCGATATAAAGACCTCGGACCCATTCTAGCGGATGCAGGCTACCAGTTAATCGCAATAAACCAGCGAGGGATTTTGGGGTCCAACGGTAATTTAGAGAAAATTACTTTACGAGATTTAGCCAACGACGTCATAGAAATTGCTGACAAAATGGGTATTGAAAAATTTCATATGGCTGGTTGGGCATTTGGTAACAGAACCTCGCGGATGTTAGCAACCGCCTATCCAGAGCGGTTAGCTTCTCTAATTCTTATAGCTGCCGGTGGCCTAGTCCCACCTTTAACTACTCCAGGAGAACTAGCCAAACTACTTGATGACCAGACGTTAAGCGAGGATGAAAAAATACATTTGGCTCGTCGTACTATGTTTTCGCCCAAGACTGACATAAGTATTATTCGCGACTATGTGCAAGGGCTTACCTATTGGCCAGAAGCACGGAAGGGACAAAGCGAAGCTAATAAAAATACTCCGCTTGAGGAGTGGGCCGCTGGGGGAAAGGGGCCAGTGTTGATGATAATGGGTAAAAATGACCTGACCGCTCCAATCGAAAATGGCTATCGCATGAAAGCTGAACACGGAGAGCGTTTAACTTTAATCACCATAGATGACGCTGGTCACGCTGTTGGACTTGAAAAACCCAAAGAGGTAGCCGAGGTGATGATACGCTTTCTCCAAAAGCATCCTATCTAGATTGAAGGCTCTTGCTTTTCTGGAATTCTCATCCTACTGAGAGTATCCATCCGGGCTATACTCAATGGCTCCAGGAAACTGCATCTTGCGGACGTTGGAACGGCCAACATAAATCGCATCTTCATCATCCCTGTTGGCACTATACTCAATCATCCATTGATTCTCTTCTTCAGGCGAGGGCACTTTGCCGTCTAGGGCAAGACGGATAATTTTCTCAACCTGCTCAGGCTTTTCGCGCTGAGGGTAATGGCCTGCAGTTGGAAGCAGCCAAAAGGAACTTTCAACATCTCTCTCATTTAGGTAGTTCAACCAGACATAGTTTGGAATTCGAACTGGATTCACGGTATCTGTTAGGCCCCACAGGTAGGCAACTGGCACTGGACTCTTAGGTAAATTGTCCAACCAATCAAATTCATTCTCAGCTCGCTCAAGTAAATACTTGCCCACATGCAATAGGGCGTCAATTCCATCATTAAATGCGAATATATCTGCCCTCGCGACCTCTGACGGATCACCCTCGGTGAGACGCGGGCGGGCTTTTCGCAACTCTATGATTTGAGGTCCACGAACTGGATCTAAAATAGCCGTCTGAAACGTACCTAAATTCGCTAATGGCAAAAACATTCCACTATTAGATAAAAAATGATAGTTCAGTGTGTAACTGGGATCTGGGTTATCGATATAATTCCCTAAAAATGCCAGACCAATACTCACTCCTCTGTCATGAGTAAACATTGCGAAGTCGTCGAACTGGACAATATCAGTTACAAAATAATCAAGTATTTGCGCATTTTCTGCCAGCATATATGAGAAACCGTCTAATGGTTTATCAGAAAAGCCTGATCCAGGAAAATCCAATGCGGCAATATAGAAATCATTTTCTAATAGCGGTATCAGCTCATAAAAATCAAAGGAAGAGTTAGGAAAGCCATGGACTATCAACAACTTTGGCTTTTGTGGATCTCCCCAGGTACGGTAAAAGACATTGATCTTTGCCCCATTATTGTTTCTAGTCGTTGAGGTCCACTCAAAGTAACTACCGCCCTCGAACCAGTTTTTTGAGAGCTCCGAATAAAATACGAAGTCATCCTGCTGACTTTGCACCGACAAGCTCAGTAACGCGACAAGTAAAAACCAGACAAATCTGATACTTTTCATTTAACTTCAATCACTCATAGTAGCTTAAAAGAACAATGATAAATGAAATTTTAAGCTCAGATTTAAGGAACTACTTATTCTGTAACGTTCACGGTAATCCAGGCATCCTGGTAAAGACCACCGTCATCGGCGCGTCCCCAAAGAATATATTCACCAGGCTCAGTGAATGTCGCATTTACTTTATAAATACCATCCTCTGGTATGGGGGGTGGCAAGAAAAGAGCACCCCAAGGTGAGTTAGCGCTTGTTCTTGTGTCTTCCCAAACCTTCACTTGTTGGGGATAGAATGAAACTTCACCCGGGCCCCGCCACTTGTTCCAGGAGTAATACAAACCATTTACTTTATCCACTGTGGGTTTAATCGGCGGTGTCATCATTCGCCGCTGCATCACATTTTCTTCAGTAATGAATGCCGCTGCCAAAGCGCCACCCGCAAATTCTGCGAAAGCTCGCGCTTGCTCCACCGGGTCGTAGGGCTCTGGAAGGCCATCGTCGATTACTAGTGTCTCTAAGTCGAGTGGCTCCGAGACTGCAGCAACCCTGATATTATCCCCAATAACCGAGACCTCCGGTGGCACATTGGCTCGCGACTCGGGTGAACTTGTTCCAGCTCCTAATGACCCGGTTTCAGAGGCAATCACCATATTATCCACCAGATAATCGTCCTTTAAAGTCGCATACGCTTTTCGCTCAACCCCGTTGACTTTCAAAGTCCAGACCAATTCGCGATCACCCCAATCTGAAGGGACTGTAACCTCAAAAGTGAAACGGTTGCGACGTGGTAAAAAATGAGTTGGCTGTCCCCTGTCTGCATCACCCGGGGCAAAGAAGTTTTCTTCACCTACAGCTACATCAGGAGTCTCCTCCCAGTTTTCATTCATGTATCCAAACATCATGTTGAAACTGCCATCTGGATTAGGACGCCAACCCTCAAAAGCAGGTTCAACATGTTGACCGCCAGTATAGGTCTGAGCCGTCACCGTTGTGGCAGATATAAAAGCAGTCACAACTGCAAAAAGCATTTTTCTGATTTGTCTGTTAGTGAGTATAACTTTTGTGTTCATAACTACTTATTTCCCCCAATAAAACTTCTTTGCCTATTCAATCAATCAGATGAAGTTACACTTTCCAGAACCGGTGCCACAAGTGGTGCCGCGCAAAGTGGACAGCCAATGACATGGTCGTTTGGCTGAAGATTCAGAGCCTGCCTTCGATTCGCCATTTCCTCAAAGAACTGTTCCTCATTCATCTTTACACGCATGCCCAGATCAATAAACATATTTGTTACCGATCGGTTTCCGGAACCCTGCCAGTTCCTTGGATCAGGGACGTTAGGATTAGTTTCCGTGTTATTCATATACCCGACGATGTGAAGGATCGTCCCTTTCGGCAGGAGAGGTGTTGCGTCGTCTTCATACGCATAGCCCCTAACCCAGTTATGATCATAACCAACACAAGAAAGTGTCTCGACAGTGTAACCCCAAATTGCCTCCAGACACATTCGCTCGCCCGGTGCGTGAAGGTGAGGTTCAAAAGTAATAATTTTTGTGTGGTCCTCCAAGACCGTATAGGCATGCAATTCCTGATTGCTCTGATTGCCAGCGATACTGATGTCCACACCATTACCTAGACCCAAAAGAACACGCTCGTATTTTGGCTCGTAGTCTTCAGGGTGAAAGCGAAATCCAATTTCTAAATGCCCCGTGGTATCTTTTCCATTAGAATGCAGATGGACTGAGTCGGAGTAAATAAAAGAGCCAGCTCGAAGAAGTCTTCCTGCTTCAGGGTCAAATATATCCGGATTTCGTCCA
>CACJAW010000045.1 GCA_902591495.1 uncultured Pseudohongiella sp. | reverse complement strand
ATAATATCTTGCCTTCGTTTTTTGCTATTTTTTCAGATGCGTTTACAGGGTCTGCTGCTACCGGGGGCTTTCTAGGGGCAACCTTTGCGTACGCTTTTGATAGAGGTGTCAACAGAGGCCTATACTCTAATGAGGCTGGACAAGGTTCGGCGCCAATAGCGCATTCTGCAGCAAGGACCGATGAACCGGCAGAGGAAGGTATGGTTGCTATCCTAGAACCATTCATAGATACGATCGTTGTGTGCACTATTACAGGATTAGTTATCCTATCGTCAGGGGTGTGGGCGGAAAAATTTGAAAATGAATTTCAACGCTCAGATATGATTTTTGTTGAAGGTTCATATCGGGAATCTGCTCCAGACGATTACAAGCAGTTATTTAATTTTTTGAATGGAGATGATTCAATTATTAACAACTTCAACGGATCAATTCAAGTCACTGCAGGAAAGGCTCAAGATGAGCGTTTATTCACACTCATTAATTCTCGATCAATTGCCGAAAACATCTTTTTTTCTGATCTAGATGGCCCCTTGAATGGATCTGTTTTGGTTGAGGATGGCTCTCTTGTTAATACTAATATTGTGGTAAAAGGTGATTCGCTGCTTCATACTGTGCCGTTGACGACAGAGGCTTTTAAAAAGGGCATTTTGGGTGATTATGGACAATACATTGTTTCTATTGGCTTGGTCCTTTTTGCATTCTCAACAGCAATAGCATGGTCTTATTATGGAGATAGGGCTATGACTTACTTATTTGGTTCCAGTTCCGTACTTCCTTACCGTATTGTTTATGTGGTGGCCTTCTTTTACGCAGCACTAGCAGATACAACGCTGATCTGGAATATCTCACTCATAACTATCGTATTTATGACTGTCCCAAATCTTGTGGGCATTTTGTGTATGCACAAAGAAGTAAAAATGACCATTAACGACTATTGGAATAAGCATAGTTCATGATTTGATGGTTAAAGTTTAGCCTATCATTACTATTTTGTGAGAGCCTCACCAGGTAGCCTAATATTTTGAACAATTTCTTGTACTTCAACTGGAGGCTCTGGTGTAAATCTAGAGACTGCGTAAGATGCTGCTAGATTTACAATAGTGCCTAATGTCCCAATACCCTCTGGCGAAATCCCTAACCACCAACCTTCCGCGTTGTCCAATGATGGATTAAGTGTTTTGAAATAAACTATGTAGCCTGCTGTAAAAAGGAAGCCTGATAGCATTCCAGCGATTGCCCCATGCTTATTCATACGTTTCTGAAAAATACCTAATACTATGGCCGGAAAGAATGAAGCAGCTGCTAATCCAAATGCGTAGGCTACTACTTGGGCAACATAAGCTGGAGGATTTATCCCTACGTATCCCGCGATTAGCACCGCAACAAAAATGGCTATTCTAGCGTAAAGTAACTCTTGCCGCTCCGTTATTGATGGTAAGAAGCTTCGCTTCATAAGGTCATGAGCCACTGCTGTGGAGATTACCAAAAGCAATCCAGCCGCTGTGGAGAGAGCTGCGGCAAGCGCTCCAGCGGCTACAAGAGCAACAACCCAATTTGGAAGTCCAGCAATTTCGGGATTTGCCAAGACCATGATGTCTCGGTTTACATCTAGCTCGTTTGTTTCCGGATCGCCCACATACTGTATTCGCCCGTCACCATTTTTATCATCAAACCTGATCAGATTAGTTGCCTCCCATTTGGTAAACCATTCAGGGACCTCGCTATATTCGACGTTGTTGACAGTATTGATTAAATTCGTTTTCGCAAACGCCGCTACAGCTGGTGCAGTCGTATAAAGTATTGCAATAAAAATCAGTGCATAACCAGCTGATCGGCGCGCATCCCTGACATTAGGAACAGTAAAAAATCTTATGATTACGTGTGGTAATCCAGCGGTGCCAAACATTAGTGCAGCGGTAATAAAAAACACGTCTTGAGTCGATCTTTGCCCTTCCGTGTATGTTGCAAAACCAAGTTCTTCACTCATCCCATCTAATCTGTCGAGCAGATAACCCCCTCCAAAACTCTCGGTTAGTTCAGCGCCAAATCCAACTTGCGGTATCGCAACTCCTGTCATCAAAATGGAAATAAAAATTGCTGGCACCATAAAAGCAAAAATCAATACACAATATTGTGCTACCTGGGTGTAAGTGATGCCTTTCATTCCACCCATTACTGCATAAAAGAAAACGATGGCCATCCCAATAACCACTCCAGTGGTTATATCAACCTCAAGAAATCTTGAAAATACTATCCCGGCACCTTGCATTTGTCCGCACACATAAACGAAAGAAATCGTTATTGCACAGAAGACTGCTATTAATCTAGCAAACTTTGAGTAGTAACGATCACCAATGAAGTCTGGAACAGTGAATTTTCCGAATTTTCTTAAATAGGGTGCTAATAATAGAGCGAGCAAAACGTAACCTCCTGTCCACCCCATTAGATAAAATGTACCATCTCTTCCAAGAAAAGAAATTAGTCCAGCCATGGAAATAAATGATGCAGCAGACATCCAATCTGCAGCAGTTGCCATCCCGTTTGCGAGAGGAGGAACGCCGCTTCCAGCAACGTAAAAATCACTAGTTGAGCCTGCCCTAGACCAAATTGCGATTCCGATGTAGAGACCAAAAGTTAAAAATATGAAAAAAAATGTCCACATTTGAACACTCATATTAGTTATTCTCCTTTTCAGTCTTGTCTGTAGAATTTTCTTGTGGTGCAGATTGGAGTTTATATTCATTATCTAGCTTATCCATTAAGTAGATATAGGCATAGATCAGTATAACGAATACAAAGATTGCTCCTTGTTGAGCAATCCAGAATCCCAGCTTAAACCCGCCAAAGCGAAATTGATCTAAAAAATCAACTAAGAGTATTCCGCAACCAAATGAAATAAAGAACCAAATTGACAAAAGTACTGAAACAATTTTTATGTTTGACTTCCAATAAGTCTCGGCACTATCACTCATGTAAACCTCTTCTTAATTATTTTGATTATGACTACTGAGTAATATCATTTATTCTAAAGGTTTCAGCCGTAAGAATTACTCTGGCTGATATTTTTTTCTTGCAGGATGGTAGCATTTAATATGCATTGGGTATAGCCAGCGGCGATATCGCATTCGGGGACTAAGGAACATCTATTCTTTCAATTACTCCTTCATGATTTTTATGTATGCTCTTAACTTGTCTTCTGCCGATTCTCGCTTTTCTGGCTTTGCTTTTAGAATGTTACTTTTTAGTTGTCTTAATTTTTGACGATCAAAATTATGTTGCTCGCATACTATTTCATTTATTGCCTGATCCCCTTCACTGATAATTCTTTCAAAAATTTTTTCAACAAGTGGATATCTAGGAGGCAATTTGGGTGAAGTGCCGAGATTCTGAATTTGTTTCAAAAGCGTTTCATCTTGGTTTTCTCTGAGAAGTCGACCAATATAGTGTAGCTGTCTTTTTTTTGCTCCACGAGTGTTAAATAGTTTTTTAAAATCATTAATTGCGTTCCTTAACTTTGGATCAAGTTGCAATTTTTCAAGAGAGTTGTCTGGAAAATTTGTTAAATTCCTTCCAAGCTCAAGCAACGCCTCTGCTTCTCTTTTTTTTTGCGTTTTGCTGACTTTATCAAACGTATCAGACATGTTGATTAATTTTTCATTAGTGAACTTAGTGGGTTAAATATAAAATATTTTTGCCAAACCTAGAAAGGCGAGAAAGCCTACAGAGTCAGTTACAGTAGTTAATGCCACTGAACCGGCGAGAGCTGGATCTATCTTTATTTTCTTCAGGAACAGAGGGAGGTAAGCTCCTGCTAGAGCAGCGGTAATCAAATTTATGATTGTTGCTGTAGCAATAATGTAACTTATTCTTGAGTCTTGGTACCATATAAAAGCTATTACTGCAATCAAGGACGCCCAGATAATGCCATTAATTGTGGCAACACCGAGTTCGCGAACAAGTAACCAGCGACTATTGGACGGACTGATATGTCCTAGTGCTAGGCTGCGAATCACGAGTGTTAGCGTCTGTGTTCCAGCCACCCCTCCCATATTGGCTACAATCGGCATTAAAATGGCTAGATAAACTACTTTATCTATGGTCTCTTGAAAAGTATATATAACTAATGATGCGAAGATCGCTGTAAGTAAATTTACTCCAAGCCACAATGCTCGGCGTCGAGCAGTCTTTAGAACGGGAGCAAAGGTATCGTCCTCTTCATCTAAGCCAGCCATACTCATAAGGGAGTGCTCTGCCGTATCTCTTATCACATCCACTACATCATCAATGGTAATGCGCCCGAGGAGTTTCCCGCTAATGTCCACCACTGGAGCCGAAACCCAATCATGCTGTTCGAATAGGTAAGCAACTTCAGTTGCCTCCATATCAACAGGAATAGCATTTATATCTTTTCGCATGACATCACGAACAGATGTGTTGGGGTCAGATACCAGTATGTCTTTCAGGGGCAAGATACCTAATAACTCATCATCTCTATTAACTACGAGAATGTTGTCAGTCATTTCTGGTAAAGTTTGATGTCTTCTTAAATACCTAAGAACCAACTCAACGGTATGATTCCTTCTGACCGTAATTGAATCGGTGTTCATCAGACCGCCTGCAGTATCTTCATCATATGACAGAATTTTTTCAACTCTCTGACGGTCTTGTTGATCCATTGCATCTAAAACTTCTTGAGCAATTTGACTAGGTAATTGTTGAAGAATATCTGCGAGATCATCAGTTTCCAGGCCTTCAGTTAATTCGACTACTTCCTTAGCATCTAACTCACTTAAGATCTCACTTTGTAAATCTTCATTGAGATATTGAATTACTTCCCCCTCGGATTCTTTGTCTATTAACTGCCATAAAACTGAACGAGTTTTTGGGGGCGATGATTCCAATAAATGAGCTATCCCTGCTGTAGGAAGAGTTTTTATCATCTGTCTAACTTGGAAGAGAGAACCGCGGTCAATAGCCTGACTCAACTCCAAAGTACGGTCAGTATGGAATTTTGAATCTACGATCGTGGGCATGATTGGCAAACCTTGTATTCACGAAAGCAAAAGAGCTGTTTGATTAAAAGATTAAAGTTGGCAGTTGATCCAGAGTAGGAAGAAACCCAGAGTATCAATTCTAACCTTAATTCAAAATAAACAACAGTGTGGTTGTTAAAGCCGTCTCACTTGATTTCGTCAAACCCGCTTTTGATCAGATTGATGATTGCTTCAATTGCAATATCTTCATCAACGCCTTCTGTTTCGATCTTAAGCACGGTTCCTTTAATGGCTGCCAGCATCATTAGGGATAGAATGCTTTTACCATCGACCATTTTTGATTGTCCTACCCTAACAATTGATCTGTAATTTGAAGCGATTTCTACAAGTCTAGCGGCGGCCCGAGCATGCAGGCCTTTCGAGTTTATTACTGTGACTCTTGCTTTTCTCATTTGTCCCAGTGTTACACAATTATCAGTTTTGAATATTCACAGCCTAACGAGATTTAAAAACCTAAACTTTAACTGAAATTAGCCCAATTTCTTTCAAGGGAGAGTCTCATTCATATAAGGTTTATTGTCGACGGGTTGAAGATACTATGTTTCAAGATTTGTGAGAAATTGCATGATGATAAAGTTCATCGTTATTTTGAGCATTTCTTAGCAAATCACAGAAATTTTTGCTATGAAATTTTTCTGCTAAGACGGCTAGGGTTTTAATGTGGTCCTCTTCTTTTTCTTCTGGGACAATAAGAACAAAGATTAAATCCACTGGCTTTCCATCAGTCGAGTCATAGTCGACATAAGTTTCTAGCGTAATTAGGCAACCGGTAATTTCATTACATTCAGGAACACGACAATGAGGTATCGCAATGCCATCGCCTATTCCGGTGCTGCCGAGTTGTTCTCTCGCCATCATTGAATCAAAAACTTGGTTTTCATCCAAATTACTAAAGGATTCCCCCAATATTGCACTCAGGGTTTTTAAGAGCCTTTTTTTACTAAATCCTTGAATTTTACAAAGGCATCTATCTGGAGTGAGAATATCTGATAATTCCATAAAGCTATATTATCTCAGTGCTTACAAATTACTCTTCAAAGATTGTTATGCATTAAACTATTTAGCTCAGTCGTTTGCGTTCGTTTGATGGGGGTATCGAGAGCGATTCACGATATTTTGCTATTGTTCGACGTGCCACGTTAATTCCTTTTTCCTCAAGTGCTTGAGTGATTTTGTTGTCACTAAGTGGTTTAAGACTATTTTCCTCTGATATGATTCTTCTGATGATTGCACGAATAGCCGTTGAAGAGCACTCCCCACCATCACTTGTGGAGACGTGGCTTGAGAAAAAGTACTTTAGCTCAAAAATACCGCGCGGGGTGTGAATATATTTTTGAGTCGTTACGCGAGAAATTGTTGATTCATGCATACTAACCGCTTCGGCAATATCGTGAAGAACTAAAGGCTTCATTGCTTCCTCGCCGTTCTCTAAAAAGTCTTTTTGATGCTCGACTATCCGAGAGGCAACTTTCATTAAGGTTTCGTTTCTGCTTAAAAGACTTTTGATAAACCAACGAGCTTCCTGTAGGTTATTTCGTAAATAATTGTTTTCATCGCTTGAATCAGCTCTCTTAACCAGGGAAGCATAATTATCATTTATCTGAATCTTCGGCATCGTATCTGGGTTAAGTTCTACTTTCCATTGCCCTGATTTAGTGTCTTTAGAGACAACAACGTCTGGTATCACATAAGTAGTAGAGAGAGGCGCAATATTCGATCCTGGCCTAGGGTCTAATGTTTTTATTATCCCCTCAGCATCTCTTATTTCTTTCTCTGATAACTTAGTCTTTCGCATTAACTGAGAGTAGTCGTGATTAGCTAGAAGTTTCATGTGTTCTTTGACTATATTTCTAGCGTTTTCTACTGAATGCATCTGCTCATTATCGTTTAGCTGTCTTAGCTGAATTAATAGACACTCAGTAAGGTCACGATAACCCACACCAATAGGGTCGAATTGCTGAATTCTATGCAGTACAGCGATTACTTCATCTAACTCGACGTCAATTTCATTTTTTAAGTCTGAGTAAATTGTCTCAATTTCCATGGTAAGAGATCCATTTGAAGCAATGGCATCAATTATCGCGTAGCCGACAGAGAGGTCTTTTTTGGACATCGGAGTCAAATTAAGTTGCCAAAGGAGGTGCTCTCTCAGTGAGTCTGTAGTAGTGTCCTCGGTCTCATAATCGATTATTTCTGCTTGGCTAGTATGTTTTGATGTAGGAGTGGCTTGATAAATGTCGTCCCAGTGACTATCTACCTCTAGATCCGCAGGGATTTTTTCTTGCCAAGCGCTATCCTCCTCATCAGATGAGGTTATCAGCGAAGCCTCGCTAACTTCGCTAGAGTCTGAGTCATTATTTGAGGGTATATCTGCTTCTTCATGAGACGTGTCGTCTTCAACAGATTCTTCCACGAACTCAAGCATTGGGTTGGATTCAATAGCTTGATGAATTTCTTGTTGTAAATCTAAGGTTGAGAGCTGCAGTAACTTAATCGCCTGCTGAAGCTGAGGGGTCATGGTCAATTGTTGACCTAGCTTGAGCTGAAGAGAAAGTTTCATTTTTACTTTATCTAATATATGAAGTTGATGACTTTAAAGCAAGTCAGTGTCTGAATTAATCAAAGCTGAACTTGCTGACTCTTATCAGATTAGTATAACAAAACCATTGTCTGAGTGGCTAAGTTTAATAACAAATTTACCTGATTTCGTTGAATTTGAAACTGCGGAATTTGAGTCAATCTATGCTTTAAATTGCTCACCTAAATACACTTCACGCACCTTTTTATTGCTCAAAATATCTTCTGTTGGGCCTTGGGCAATTATTACCCCTTCACTTACAATATATGCTCTTTCGCATATATCTAACGTCTCTCTTACATTGTGGTCGGTCAAAAGAATCCCAATATTCTGTTTTTTAAGCTGTGAAATGATTTGCTTAATATCACTTACTGAAATTGGATCTACTCCTGCAAAAGGTTCATCCAGCAATATAAATTTAGGTTCAGTTGCAAGTGTCCTTGCTATTTCTGTTCGTCTCCTTTCGCCACCCGAAAGGCTCATACCCTTATTCTTACGAATATGGGTGAGATTGAATTCCTCTAAAAGCATATCAAGCTTAAATTTTTGTTCGCGTATAGATAGTTCTTTTCTTATTTGAAGGATCGATAATAAATTTTGCTCTACAGACATTTTTTTAAAAATAGATGAGTCTTGTGGAAGATAGCCCAAACCAAACTTAGCTCTTTTATCTATAGTCAGATTAGTCAACGATTTTCCATTTAATCTGATTTGGCCCGAATCTGTTTTAATTAAACCTACAATCATATAAAAACAAGTCGTTTTGCCGGCGCCATTTGGTCCAAGCAACCCTACGACTTCGCCCTGCGCAATTTTGATAGTTGCGCCGCGCACAACTTCTCGATCTCGAAAATTTTTTCTAAGGTCTATAGCCTCTAACATAATCTAATTATTTTGAGCGCCAAGTGCTCCCTCGCATGGGCCTGCTGCCTCTCTTATCAAATCTTTCTCAACTATGTAGACAATCGATTGGCAACTAATGGTCGAGTTGGGCGATTGAATTTTCGCATTACCATAAAGTTCAAGAATCGTCTCTTCGAAATCATTGTTTGAGAGAATTAATGAGTCGCTAAATCCGGAAACCATGCTTTGACCCTTGTCTAGTTGCTGTTGATATGTGACGGGGCTTCCATAAACCTGCACCTTTCTTAATTCATTTGTTGAAGCCTCGTATTCAAATACAGCTTGATCGCCTCTAATTTCCAGAGAACCCTGATTCACAATTACATTTGTAGCCATTTCTAGGATTCTTCGATTTTCTATGATCTGCATGCTAGAGTTTCCATCAGCACTCCATGTCACTTGCTGTTCTCGGTCCGACTCAAGTGCATCAAGCTCAATATTCATAAATATGCCTATAAAGCTAAGGCTAAAAAGAAATCTAGTTACTGATTTTTTCATATAATCCTCGAACATTTTTTTCAAATCTGATTTCGTCTTCATTTAAATTTGCGAACATTCCAACAGATGAATGATGAATATTATTTGACTCATAGTTTACTCTACGGTCTGTCTTCAATGTCTCATTGATTGGGTCGATCTCGAGAAGTTCAGTAAATATAAACGTCCTGTTTCCAAATTTATCCAAACCTAAAATTTCTACGTTACCACTCAATGTTAGTTTCTGTTTTTTTGGTTCTAAAGACGTTTCCGTAAGTATCGGTAAAACTAGTCCCTCATTCGCGATGATATTCCAACGTGGGATTTCATCCTGAAAGAGTCTTATTAGTGGGTTGTCGATTCTTATATCACCATCTCTATAATGTATTTGGTTGTCGGCTCGCAATGTATAACTAATTGATCCGTTTTCATCATACAAGATACTGTTAATCCCCTCAGAATAAGCTTCGATTTCTCTTGGGGGAAATTCAGAATTCTCTAAAAATTGAGGATCATTAGTCCTTCTTCCGCCAAAAAAATTTAGTGTTAGCATAACGATCAATAAGCTTGCGATCGTTAATATTGGCTTCTTTGATATTCCGATTTTCATGACCTATTCAACTCAGGTAAATAAGCGGGCAAAAGGCTCCCTATATATTAATTTCTGAAGATTTTTCAATTTCACAATTACTTATAGTTACGGCAAATTCGGCTTGGGGGAAAATCTCCAATGCTTGAATAGGGCTACTACTTTATATCAGGTTGTTTGGCAGTTACCCTTTGACTTTAAAATAAAGTCGCTCATTTCACGAACAGCACCCCATCCTCCTTGTATGTTAGTTACTATATCAACGACATTTTTAATCTTAGGATGTGCATTAGGCACTGAAAAACTAAGAGCAACGGCTTGTAACGCAGTTAAATCAGGCAAATCATCTCCAGCATAAGAAACTTCATCCATCGAGTAAGAATGCTTTTCCATAATTAGATTTAGAACTGATAACTTATCTGTTACTCCTTGATGAACTTTTGCAACTCCAAGTTCTGATGCTCTTTGTTTAAGGATATTAGATGTTCTACCAGTTATTATAGCGACCTCGATTTTGTTTTCCTGTAGTCTCTTGATGCCGTGTCCATCAAGAGCATGAAAAGCTTTGAGCTCTTCGCCATTGTTGGAATAGTACAGGCGACCGTCTGTCAATATACCGTCAACATCCAGAGCTAGGAGTCTTATTTTTCTTGCAGCTTTAACAGCATTATCCATACCGCAGTTAAAATTCATGTTCCTAAACTACGTTCGCGTCTAAAAGATCATGCATTTTTACTATTCCCTCGAGGGTTCCGTCATCATTCTCGATAATGAGCACATAAATATTAGAGGATTGCATCAAAAGAGCCGCTTCTGTGGCTAATGAATTACCTGAAATAAATTTGTAGTTTTTTGACATTACCTCATCGATTAAAGTTAAGTGAAGATCCTGTTTAGAGTCTACGGTCCTGCGCAGATCTCCGTCTGTGAACACGCCTTTAAGTTTTTTATGAGAATCTACAATGGTGGTGAGACCAAAACCTTTTTTACTCATTTCAATCAAGGCTTCTGACACGGGAGTGCCTGCCATTACTGACGGAATTTGTTTGCCCGAATGCATCACATCCTTCACTTTAACTAGAACTCGTCGTCCTAGGTTGCCGCCGGGGTGAGAAAAAGCAAAATCATCGCTGGTAAATCCTCGTGCTTCTAGTAAAGCCATCGCTAACGCATCTCCCATCACCAAGGTAGCTGTTGTGCTAGATGTAGGGGCCAGGCCTAGGGGACATGCTTCCTCCGTAACGTGTGTGTTTAGATTAAATGTCGACGCCATTCCTAGTTCGGATTGACTATCCCCAGTTAAGCTTACTATTGGTATATTCTTTCGTTTTAGAAGTGGTAATAAGGTTAGTATTTCCTCAGTTTGACCGGAATTAGAAACAGCTAATACGACATCATTTTTTGCAATCATGCCTATGTCGCCATGGTTTGCTTCTCCTGCGTGAACATACATTGCTGGCGTACCAGTACTGGCAAGAGTTGCAGCGATTTTTCGCGCTATGTGCCCGGATTTACCGACCCCCACCACGACGGTCCTGCCTGAGCATGACAAAATTACTTTGCATGCACTCTCAAATTCTTCGCCTATCCGATCAGTTAAAGCTTGTATTGCGTTCTTTTCAAGCTCAATAGTGCGAATAGCACTTTTTATTAAGGAACTATTTAAGTTCATAGCTCAATCTTTCTTCCCAAGGTGTTTTTTGCTTAACCTCTTGCATCCATAAGCATCACCGTAAACCAGCTCAAATAAATTGACAAGAAAATGATGCCACTAGTTCGCCCAATCGTACCCCTTTTACTTAAGCTAAGATAACAGAAAACGCAAAGAATAATGGTTAATAGCGTTACGACTGAAAAATCTCTATAAAAGAGATTTTTCGCGAAGGGTCCTGGAGCGAAAAATCCGGGAAATGGTAAAACCGTGAGTAAGTTGAAAATGTTTGAACCAACTATATTACCTACGGCCAATTCATCCCGGTCTTTTATGACACTTGCAACAGAGGCCGCTAACTCTGGTAGGCTGGTTCCTAAAGCAACGATTGTTAAACCAATTATTCCGGTGGAAACTCCGAGTAATTTCGCAATATTTGAAGCTGCCTGAACGAGTGCTTCTGCACTTACGACGAGGATAAACAGTCCAGTTGTCAAATATCCGACAGCCCTTAAGAAGCTTATGGTACTCACCTCATATTCAGATAATTGTTCCGTCGCTCTTGGTGATCCTGTGTCTAAATTTAAGTGAGATCTAACTAGGAGATACGTAAATATGGCTGCTATAACCAGGAGCAATATTGCATCGAGCAAACCCAAATTTAAATCCATTAGCATTAAACCGGTTGCAAGTGTAATTATTAGTAGAGAGGGTAATTCCCTTTGTAAGATGGTCGCAGGGACGCGTAGCGGCTTTATTAAAGCACAGACTCCCAAAACCACGCCTATGTTAAATAGGTTAGAACCAAATGAATTTCCGATGGCTAACTCTGGCTTATTTTCCAGAGCAGCGACTGCGGATGAAAAAATTTCTGGAGCAGATGTGCCAAAAGCAACGACGGTAAGACCAACTATTAAAGGGGATACTCCTAAATTTTGCGCTAGGCCAGACGCGCCTTCAACAAATTTGTCTGCGCCCCAGATTAACCCAACAAACCCAAGTATTATTATAAATGTCGCAATGAGCATAGATTTTAGGAAAACGCAGTATCTAAGAGCCGCCAATTAGAAGGGTCTTTGATTGTGTTTGCAAGTAATAATTTATTGCCGTATCCAATTCATGTAGACTTAAGGATGATATTTGTATTGGCTTGTGGAGTTCTTCACCTCCCGTACAGTGGGTGTTTAATTTCCAAGGTACGCGCGCGAAAGAATTTTTTCTTATTAATTTAAGATGAATTAGGATATAAATTTATGAAATTCATGACAAATTTAATTCTAGCTTTAAATGTTATGGCTGTCCTCCAAAACATAAGCTATGGTCAACAGTTTTCTGCCACTGAAACCGCAGAGCAAGGAGTTGAAGCTCTGTTGGAAACCGTGGCGCGTTCAAAAGGCTTTTTCTTAAGTGATAGAGATCGCTATTTTTCAGATATTGAAGAGGTGCTGGATTCTTTTGTTGATTTTTCCGCGGTTGCTGATGTGGTGATGAACCGTTATGCGGATCAAGCTTCAGGAGCACAAAAGCAGAGGTTTGCGGAGATTTTGAAGAGCACCCTAACTCGTTTCTACGGTGCATCGTTAATTAACTACGATGGCGAGGAGCTAGCATTTCTTCCTCCGTCTAACCCTTCAGACCCACGTGCGGATACGATAGTAGGAATGGAACTTCGTGGAAGTGATAGTACCCTTCGTTTACAGTATCAGATGTTTATCAATGAAAATGATGAGTGGAAATTGAAAAATTTGAGTCTGGCTGGTATCAACCTTGGACGGCAATATTTCACTCAATTTTCTGCGTTGATGAGTCAGCATGACGAAAACATAGATTTAGTGCTAGATAATTGGCAATGAATGGAGGTGAAATTTGAGCCCGAGTGACATAGAGGATCTATTAACGAGTGAGCTGACTGGTTGCAGGATAAATATTCAGGGAGGAGACGGTAAATTCAATTTGTCAATTATTGGAGATGTATTTGAAGGTCTCAATGCAGTTAAAAGGCAAAAAATGATATACAAAATATTGAATGCTCAAATTCAAAGTGGAGCTATTCATGCCGTTACAATGCAGTTACAGACGGTCGCTGAAAGTGGCGCTTGAGTTTTGTAATTCATAGCTTTGAAAATTATGGATAGGTTAATTATTAATGGCGGGATCAGTTTAGAGGGTGAAATTCGGATAGCTGGTGCCAAAAACTCTGCCTTGCCGATAATGGCAGCTACATTGCTAACACAAGAAACTGTTCAAATCTGTAATCTTCCCCATCTTTATGACATTACTACCATGTTGGAACTTTTAGGGTGTATGGGGGTTCAACCGATCGTTGACGAGAAGCTAAATGTCGAGGTAAATAGCAGCACTATTGAGCATTTCAGTGCGCCTTATGAGCTAGTGAAAACTATGCGCGCATCGATACTGGTATTAGGGCCATTGCTGACGCGCTATGGGAAGGCTGAGGTTGCCTTACCTGGAGGTTGCGCTATCGGAAGTCGACCAGTCAACTTGCATATCAGTGCTTTAAAAGCTATGGGAGCAGATATTGTTGTTGAAGACGGTTACATAAAGGCATCGGTTGAAGGCCAATTGAAAGGTACTAACATTTT
>CACJAW010000044.1 GCA_902591495.1 uncultured Pseudohongiella sp. | reverse complement strand
TGAATGTCGGCGGCGACCAACAGGAAAAGAAAATAATGGCGGGAGCTGTTGTAGGGGGAGTAGTTACTCTTGCTGCTCTGGTTGCAGGTCCCGTAACTGGTGCCTCAATGAACCCTGCGCGTTCCTTAGGTCCAGCAATAGCAGCGCTTAATTTTGAGAGTATTTGGTTGTATATGGTGGCTCCGGTTATTGGCATGCTATTGGCTTGTCCTGTTTATCGCTGGATTCAAGGGCAAGAAAGCAGTCCTTCGAAGGGATCGTCACATGAATCGTGACAACCAACGAACGAATATTTCGCTTAAGTTTTGGAGCTTATCGCTCCTGTGTTTCCAGATTATCCAGTTTGCTTGCGCCCATGAACCCTCTAGTTTTGTTCGTTTCACACATGGAGCCTCGGACTGGGAGGGAGAACTTCAGACTTCAATCGTATCGTTCAGCAATAGTTTGGGAACGAGATTGGATTTAGTCTCGGCGGTTCATTTGGGTGATAAGGATTATTATGAAAAATTGAACGCGGAGTTCAGAAGTAAAGATACCGTTTTGTACGAACTTGTAGCTGAAGTTGGGCAGAAACCTTTAATAGATTCCAAACAATCGAATTCTTCCCCTGTGTCATTTCTACAAAAGGCGATGGGAAATTTCTTGGGCCTGAGTTTTCAATTAGATGAGATAGATTATACACCCGAGAACTTTACTCATGCAGATTTAAATCCAAGTCAGCTCAGGTTAGCTATGGAAGCAAAGGATCAGAATTTATTATCCACATTCTTAGCGTTAGCGGCGGCCCAATCCTCTGATTATGATTTGGAAGAATCAAACCAAGAGCCAATTAAGCCATTAGGTATGATGTCACTTTTAAGTGCACTGACTTCTGGCGACCATGTGAATTCATTAAAGTATTTATTTGGGACTGAATTGGGCAAAGCGGAAGGGATGCGTCTGACCGAGGAGATCGAGAATGAAATTCCGATTCTTGGAGAAAGGAATCGGGCGGTCATTAAACGATTGGTCGAGGTGGTCAGTGATTCTGAAAACAAGCATATTGCGATTTTTTATGGAGCTGCCCATATGCCGGGGATAGAAAGGTCGATTACGAAGGAATTAGGATTCCGACGAGAAAGTCTTCGTTGGTTGTCTGCTTGGCGAATTCAGTAAGCGCTGCGCTGCCTCGTCTTGCCGTTTTTTGAGTATAGATTGGTTGACTCTAACTATAGAACAATGAAAAATACTTGCAAAGTTATGGGTTAATTCAGCGCGCCATAAGTAAACGTCTTAGTCGATGTTGTGCTTATTTGCTCCAAAAACGTGTTACGATCCCACATACTTGAATTAGTAAACTGAGATTAAGGAATCAATAGTTATGAAAAATTTTACGAAAGGATGGCTTGCTTTAACCTTGGTTGCGCTGATTGGCTGCGCAGCTAGCACCCCTCCGGCTGTCGGTGTTTGGGGTGTTGAAATGAATACGCCTTTGGGAAATATTCCCGCAACTTTAACTATTAATGAAGATGGTAGCGGAAGCATGGGAGCGGATCAGTTGGGTGAAGCGCCAATATCAGGCATTACCTTTGACGGCAACAGCATTGCTTTTGAAACTTCAATCGATGCGCAAGGACAAAGCCTCACGCTCCAGTTTAATGGCAGCATAGATGGAGATTCACTCAATGGAGAATTTGGTAGTGACTTCGGCTCCTTCGGAGTGACAGGTAGTCGGCAGTAAATAAGTTGAAACGGAAGGGGCTCTAGAGAGTCCCTTTGATTTGTCTAAATTACGTTTAGACGAAGATCTTCATTAACTCTTCTCAGATTTTCCCTAGCATTAGGGCTATTCGGATGTACTTTTATCAGGTCCTCAAAAGCTTCTTTTGCCTTTCTTAACTGGTCTAACTGTAAATAAACTAAACCAAGTCCGGAGAGAGCACCAAAATGCCGCGGCTCCAGAGATAGCACCTTTTCGATGTCGCCAATCGATTCTTGATAATTGCCTAAAATATAGTGCAGAGTTGCGCGGCGATTCCAAGCCTCCGCGTAATCAGGGAAATTTTCAACTAGTTGACTGAATATTATCATGGCTTCTGATTGTCTATTCGCGTTCATGCGTTGAACGCCAATCTGCATGAGTCTCTCAACATCAGAATTTGGATGAGCAAACCAAATATCCCAAATTTGGTTTTCAGTTGATCTAATGACCTGCTTGTCGGAACTTGACGATAATGTGATGAAGAGCGTTTCAAGCCGATCATCTGTTTGATCTGGGGAAGCCGGATTAATGTAAAAGATTAATGCAGCAACGGTAAAAATTCTTGTATACATATTTAGGCCTGAATAAGTATCTCTCGGGAGAGTATATCTACAAAGGACCTAAATTGGCTATCGTCGGTTTTTCTAAAAAGATACGACTAGGGTTGCAGCGGTTCTTATATCAGTTTCGTCTCTTCCAGCAGGCACTTCTGTCTGATGTTTTAAATTGATTGACAGCCGCAAAGATAAATTTTGATTTATCTGTGTGGTTATTCCAGTGTCAGATCTGTAGATGCTTGAATCTTCTCCATACTCGACGGCAAGATCTTGGCTAAAGGTTGCTGTATCACTAAGAATCCACTCATACTCCCCCGCGACACGAAAAATTGGCTCATCAAAATCAGAATTATCGAGCCGCGTCCAGCGAATACCAATACCAGTATCGATTCGAAGGCTAATGTCAGGCCGATTTCGGAAAAATCCCCGTCCATACGACAATGTGGCGTCAGATTGACTGTCAAACCCGTTAAACCGGTCGTCTTCATGAGCCGCTCTTGCTAGGAAGAAACTATCCTCTGAGAATTGGTAACTTGCCCCCGCCACTCCATAGAGACGTTGGCCTGTAGTTTCGTCGTCGCTGGCCGCATAAAGCGCATCTAGCGTGTAACCATATTCCCATCTATCATCAAGTATCGTGTATTCACCGGCAAAGTTCAGAGCTTGCTCATCCGTATTTCCTGAGGTAAAGAGAGCTCCCACTTCCAGTTCCCGAGTAATACTTTGTTGTTGAGCTAACGAGTTTGCACAAAGTGAAGTCAGTATTATAAAAATAACTGACTTAGTTAAAAATTTCATGTTTGACGACCTTGCAAGAATTTATTCAATGTAGACTGTTTCGGCATAAAAGGGAGATGGATTAATAATCTTTTGATATATTTTTCAAAAAAATAAAGGGATCTCGGTAACTTATAAGAATTACTTAACTCACCACTTTGCTGGCCTTATGCAAGATTATGAGGTATAAAACTTAAACCACTAGGATAATCATTTACATAATTCGATGAAAATTTTATACCTGTTGCGACATGCCAAGTCTTCTTGGAATGACGCGCAATTGGAGGACAAGGATAGACCTTTGAATGATCGGGGAGTGAGCGATATTCCAATAATGGCTGCTAGGTTGCGCAAGAACTCATCGATCGAAGGAATAATTTCAAGCACAGCTCTGCGAGCTTGCACTACAGCAAAATTAATTGCCAAAGGAATCGGATTTCCTGTCGAAAGCGTTAACCTAGATCCTACAATCTATCTTTCAGGGCCACTTAAATTGTTGGAAATCGTGCGAAATCTAGACGATCGATTGGAAAAAGTGATGCTGGTTTGTCATAACCCGACTATTACAGAATTTGCGAATTGTCTGTCAGGAGCTAATATCGACAACATTCCAACATGTGGCTTGGTGAAAATAAAATTAGATACAAACTCTTGGGGACATGCCGAATTTGGAAAAGGCACCCTGCTGGATTTTGACTATCCCAAAAAGGAACCTTGAGTGCGAGTATTGCATAATGTCTCTTTCATTGCCCTGCTGGCGTCTGGTTGCTCTGACCCAACCGATGGATCTTTCAGTGGCCAAGAACTTTACCCAGGTAACCCCTCTGGGGCCCGTTGGTATTCTAGTGAACAAGTTGCTAGTGGTTCACAAATTTTTGAAACGAATTGCTCTGAGTGCCATGGCGCAAATGCTGAAGGAATGTATGCCAACTGGAAGCAGAAGTTGCCGGATGGTTCGTTTCCACCTCCACCTCTGGATGGTAGTGCCCATGCGTGGCATCATCCTAGATCTGTTCTCTTAGAGGTAATCGAAAATGGGGGACTTGCTCTTGGGGGCAAAATGCCAGCCTTTAGAGCTGTTCTAAACGGTGAGGAAAAGCTAGCTGCGATTGCTTATTTTCAAAATTTTTGGGATGACGAAACGTATAGTCAGTGGGAGGTAATGGGTGGCACGCGCTAAGTACATATTATTTATAATATCGGTAAGTGTTAGTGTTTATGCTGTCCCCCAAATTGAGCAGCCATTAAATTGGCAGTCACGCTTAAATATTGAGCATGAGTTGGTCGGCAAGATATGGAGCAGTAAACGCCAAGAGTTTATTACAGTTAGTGAGTTTACATCATCAATTGAAGAATCCAGGTATCTTATTTTAGGAGAAAAACATGATAACCCTGATCACCATTTACTTCAGCTCTCCATAATAAATTATCTCGTAAGTCGAGATCTCTTGTCTTTAGTAGCATTTGAGATGATGGATACAAGCTCTCAAAATTTACTAGATGAAATTCATTTAAAAGATATGGGTAGCCAAGAATCCTTAAAGGACTATTTAAAATGGGATGAAGAGGGTTGGAATTGGTCTTACTATGGACCAATTATTTATTCAGCTTATTCTTCCAAAGTTGCTTTGGTCGCATCTAACCTGACAGATTCGAAAATGATGGAATTATATGGATTACAGGAGTTACCGCCGGAACTCGACATTTTCGACGGATTAATTATGGACAGGCTAGTGCAGGATATTGATGAGAGTCACTGTGGATTGCTGCCGGAATCGCAGTTTCCTGCCATGGTAAGAGTGCAACAGGGAAGGGATTATTCCATGGCGCAAAGTTTGGTCTCTAACAAGGGCGAGCAGATTAATGTCCTTATTGCGGGGAACTACCATGCTCGCAAAGATTTGGGAGTTCCAAAATATCTAATCGCCAATGATTCCGAATTGAGGAATAGCACAATCGTTTCAGTATCCTTTGTAGAGGTAGTCCCAGATGAGACAGATCCAGCAAATTATTTGCAAGGTTTAAATGATGTAGCTCCTCATGATTTTCTATGGTTTACTCCGGTAGTCTCGGAGCAGGACTATTGCTCCTCTTTGAGACAGTAATGATTGATAAACTTGACAGCAGTTTCTTAAGAAAATGATTATCAGTGAAAGGAGTTTATATTTGTGCGTAGGTTGATTAGCGATTTTATTTGCTTAAAAAAACTACCGCAAAGCCTAACAGCGGTGATGCTTTTTAGTATGAGTAGTATCGTAGAGGCACAAGTCTTTCCTCAGGTCAATCCTCGTGGGGATAATGTTCCTGATCTAGCATATGATGAAGGAGGGGAATTCAACTTTGTTAGAGTGCAGTTTGACACTTATTATGGGCAAGGTTTTGGATTTGGCACATGGTCTATTGACTTTCCAGATGCAGACATGAATTTCTTGAAAGGTGTTTCCCGACTAACCAACATTCGTGTTATGAGTGAACCGATTGTTTTGCGCATTGATGATGAGGGAATTTTTGATTATCCATTTTTGTATATGTTAGAGGTAGGTCAGGCAGGAGGACTCGTTTTAGATCCTGCGGAAACAGAAAACCTCAAAGAATATTTGTTGCGAGGTGGATTTTTGCTAATTGATGATTTTTGGGGACAGCGGCAGTGGGACAATTTTTTCGCCGCATTTTCACAGATTTTTCCCGATAGAGAAATTATCGAATTAGAGCCTGATCATGAGATCTTTCATGTTTACTATGATATTGATGGCCCGCAAATGATACCAGCATTATATCGTTCGGATGACTTTGGCGAACAAGGCATAGATCATGCGAGTAACCACGCCATCTTGGACGATGAGGGGCGTGTAATGGTTTTAATAAATTGGAATTCGGATATGGGGGACGGATGGGAGCACACTTATCATCCGGCATATCCCACACGATATGCAAACTCAGCATATAGGTTAGGCATTAATTATCTGATGTACTCGATGACACATTAGAAATGATACAGAAGGTTCGATAATGAGTTATCCGTCTTCAATTTTTTAAATAAGAACACTTGGAGCTAGTAAATGATAAGAATACTAACGATGTTGGTGGTTGCCTTCTTCGCAAATATAGTTGGTGCCGCGGTACCCTATGATCATGTTCACCTCACTGCTACTAATGCAAGAGAGGCCGTAAATTGGTATTCAAAACACTTTGGTGGCACCCCGGGATCTTTTAATCGTGGTGATGCTGATGTGGTTGAATATCCGACAGATCGAGTTTTCTATGGTGACCTCTCTGTAATATTTTTTGAAAGAGAGCCAACAGGTGGTTCTGTTGGAACAGGGGTAGACCATATTGGTTTTTCTTTGGCTAATGTTGAGGAGGTAGCCATGAATTTGCTCGCAGATGGAGGGCAACAGATTGGCGACTTCGTTGAGTTTTCAGGGATGAAGATTGCTTTTGTATTGGATCCATGGGGTACAAAAATTGAGTTGATTGATGATCCCGATACTAGAGGATTACACCACATTCATCTTTCTTCTCCCCAGCCACAAGACACCTTAGCTTGGTATCAAGATATTTTCGGAGGGGAAATTGTTCAATGGAAGGGTGTTTTGCCTGCGATAAACTATAGTGATGTTTGGTTGATGGCTGCTCAAACGACTGAAAGTGTAGCACCCACTCAGGGCAGAGCGATGGACCATTTAGGTTGGGCATCTGCCAGTTTAGACGAATTTGGGCAGAACTTAATGCTCAACGATGTTGAGTTCTCGATGGAGCCTCGGTCATTCAGAGGAATTAGAATTTCATTTATTGAGGGGCCGGATGGTGTTCGAATTGAGGTAGTAGAGCCCGACTAGAAACTGTTACCTATAGATAGGATTTGGTTTCTTCGTATCTATGGAAAGGCCTTGGCAAAGCTGTTTAAATTCCTTTGAGGATATTTTCTTAATCTTGAATAGGGCTACTAGTGCGGCGTGACAAATATAGTCTGGGCTTATTTCAAAATAATTGCGGAGATCTTCGCGGGTTTCACTCACACCATAACCATCAGTTCCCAAGACACAATAATTGGAAGGCATCCATGGAGCGATGCTATTGCCTAAAGCCTTCATATAATCTGATACAGAAATATAAACGCCTTTTGTCTTTTCAAAAAGTTTTTGCAGATAAGGAGTTTTTGATTTTGTAAACGGGTTCATCCGATTTTCGCGATCACATTCTTCGGCGTCTCGATATAATTCGTTATAGCTGGTAACACTCCAAATCGACACGTCAAAACCCATTTCTTCTAACAATTTTTTTGCAATCAAGGTCTGTTGCATTATCGATCCGCTTCCTAATAGATGAATGTCCGAGATTTCGGAGGATTTTGTGGAATCAAAATGATAAGCGCCTGCAAGAATACCCTTTTCTATTACTTTATTCTTTGGCATCCTTGGCATCAGATAATTCTCATTATAAGCGGTAATGTAGTAAAAAATATTATTCTGAAGCTCGTACATTTGACGTATACCTTCCCTGACTATGACTACCAACTCATAAGCAAACGCTGGGTCGTAACTCCTCAAATTTGGGTAGGTACTTGCGACAACTTGTGAGTGACCGTCTTGATGCTGGATACCTTCACCGTTTAAAGTGGTTCGACCTGCCGTGCCACCAATCAAGAATCCGCGGCACAACATATCACCGCAGGTCCAGATCATGTCACCGACTCGTTGGAAACCAAAAATTGAGTAGAAAAAATAAAAGGGAATCATTGGTAAATTGTGAATAGAGTAGGCAGTCCCGGCTGCCAGAAACGAGGCTAATGCACCAACCTCACAAATTCCTTCTTGTAAAATTTGACCATCTTCAGCTTCTCGATATGTAATGAGTGAGTTTGCGTCCACGGGCGTGTATTTTTGACCTTGCAAGGAAAAGATACCCGCTATCTTGAAAAGGGCCTCTAGACCAAAGGTTCGAGCTTCATCGGGCACGATGGGCACAATATATTTTTTTATCGACTTCTCTCTCAAAAGGATCGCTAAAATACGCACCAACGCCATGGTGGTGGACTGCGGCTTGTTGCTCGCGCCATCAGTAATAGACTTAAAGCTACTGAGAGGTGGCGGCTTGAGTGAGGTACAGTTATTTTTTCGCTCCGGAATACTTCCGCCAAGGGCAGCCCTTCTCTCATTCAAATATCTTGCTTCAGGACTACTAGGTCCAGGATGATAGAATTTAGCTTCCTTGATCGAAGTTTCATCTAGAGGAATCCCAAGGTTTTTGCCGATACTCAAACGTTGCTCACTATCGAGATTTTTCTTTTGATGAACACTGTTGCTACCTTGCATGCCAACCATGCCGTCCCCTTTGACTGTTTTGATTAAAATCACGGTAGGCCTATCTACGCTCTGGAGCGCTTTATTAAATGCTGAAAAAATCTTTTTTTGGTCCTGCCCTCCGCGCTTTATTTGTTTTAATTCTTCATCTGTCAGAGAGTCCATCATTCTTTTTAATTTGGAATTCCCATCTACCCAGTGCTCTCTCTGTTGATCACCATTCAAGATAGAATAACGTTGATAATCACCATCAACGCATTCCTCCATGCGCTGTGCAAGAATTCCCTCATTGTCGGCATCTAATAGTTTGTCCCATCCACCTCCCCAAATAACTTTGATGACATTCCAACCAGATCCCAAAAAAGATGACTCGAGTTCCTGAATGATTTTGCCGTTGCCTCTGACTGGGCCATCCAGCCGCTGCAAGTTGCAATTTATAACCAAAATTAAGTTATCAAGTCTTTCCCTAGAAGCGATGTTAATAGTTCCGAGTACTTCAGGTTCATCTGTTTCGCCATCTCCAATGAAGCACCAAACCTTTCCTCCCAATTTAGGTTTTAATCCGCGATTTTCAAGATATTTTGCGAAACGAGCTTGATAAATTGCAGTGGGAGTTGACAGCCCCATCGAAGCATTTGCAACTTGCCAATAATTTGGCATCGATCTAGGGTGCGGGTAAGAGGTGAGCCCGCCTTCTTTTTTCAATTCCCGCCTGAAATTTTTCAGTTGGACTTCGGATAAAACTCCTTCGATGAAGGAACGGGCATAAATCCCGGGTGATGTATGTGGCTGAGGAATAATTAGATCCCCGCCGTAAGATTCAGATTGCTTACGAAAAAAATGATTAAAGCCAACTTCCATAAGTGTTGCTGCTGAAGCGTATGTAGCAATGTGTCCTCCTACTCCGGACCCATTATCTTGTCCCTGCAAAACCATCGCCATGGCATTCCATCGTAAGATATTCTCTATACGCTTTTCTAGCTCTAAATCTCCGGGATAGTTTGGTTGCTCTGATACTTGTATTGAGTTTAAGTAAGGCGTGTTCAAGTTTTTAGTTGGACTAATTGACGAATTTTTATCGTGCCAGTCTGATAGACTCCTTAGTAAGAAAGACACCCCTTGGTCACCATAGTTTTCGAATACATTTTCCAAGGCTTCAAGCCACTCTTTCTTATCTTCTTCAATACCGTCTAAAGGATCTCGACTACTCATGAAATCTCGGTTTTGTTTGTTGACTTACAAGTCTTCTATCTAGAAAGTTATTAATGAGTTTTGAATCCTCTCTCACGCAGCTTTGACTGTTTTCATAAATATATTGAATGCTAGCTTCCTCAATTCTTTCAGCTTTTTTGATCAGCGCTTTGAAGTCGGTTATATCTCTTGGGGGAATTCCGAGGTTTGAGTAGAAATCAATCAATATGCTGATCTCTTTGTGAGTAAAACTTTTGGCAAAAATCTCAGTTATGCCCCCTGAAAATTTTTCCCAAGAATAAACCTCCGTATAACATTTTTGAATCTGTTGTTTTAGTTCGTGCGGTAAAGTAAGAGCTTTAGACATATTCAAAATACTTGAATATGTCCGAATGATCTTCTGAGATTGATCATTTGTTATGTATTCAAATTGTTCGCCCAGTTTGGTTAATTCAAGGAGATGATTCACGTCCCTGAGCAAGGCCTCAGAGAGAGCCTTTTGGGAGGTTAAAAGAAAACATACCAAAAATAATAACGATCTAATATTCATAAGAATCTTCTTCGCTTACTTTTGTCAATATACTACTTAGAGAAATGAATCTACAAGAGTCGGTTATTTCAACCTAGCAGTTTTTTGCGCTGTGTTTGGAGGCGGCATGAACAGCCTTGACAGCATATGGTCCAAGAGCTCCAATTTTACGTTCCTATTATTTGAGTAAAAAACGCGATTGTTAAAATTCATTAGATAAAGTTTCATAAACTACCAAATGGATATAAGTAGTTTGAGATTAGAGAAATTAGTTGACTGAGAAATAACACGGTGACAACATGCTGCCAGAACTGACTAACTTCGGATATAAAAGCGTGCACGTTTCGAAGAGAGTGCTATTTCTAGACCTCGTCCTGTCGATTTTTCGGCTAAATGGCTTGCTTATCGCTGAAGGGGACGCGATGACTGAAAAGCTCGGTCTTACTCACGCGCGCTGGAAAGTAATAGGAGCAGTAGCATTATCCCGAAATGGTCTGACTGTTCCGGGCATCGCCAGGGTTCTTGGTCAATCGCGACAAGCAGTTCAAAGAATAACAGACGTTATGGTTTCAGACGGCTTGTTAGAATATTCCAGCAATCCAAAACATAAAAGGTCGGTCCTAGTTCTTCTTAGTAAGCAAGGTAAGGAAGTTTATAATACACTAAGAGAAGTCCAAGATCCGTGGGCAATTGATGCGACTGGCGAAATCCCTGCAGAAGAGTTGGAGACAGCACTCCGCCTAATTCAAAGGTTGATAAAAAAATTCAACTGACATACTTTCGTTCCACGAATGAGCGACATTCCCCCTATACTTCCAAAACATTTATATCGAGCAGATCAGATGCCTATTCTCGAGCAAATGGCTATGAAGAAGCTGGCGCTTAATACTTTTGATCTCATGGTTTCGGCTGGAACCGCCGTATTCCAAATTTTGAAATCAAACTATCCTTTAGTGAACAAGCTAATTATTTTTGTTGGGAGCGGCAATAACGCTGGCGACGGATATATCGTTGCGGCGAAGGCAAAATCAGCTGGAATAAAAGTGGAAGTTATTCAGCTCAGCGGGAGTGAAAAGCTTTCCGGTATTGCAATGAAAGCCCACGAATATGCTAAATCATCGGGGGTCGAGACGCGATCTTTTGATGCTGAGCTTCTTGATGGGTGTTCAAGTAATGAAGAAACTCTAATTGTCGATGCCATTTTGGGCGTTGGTATAAATAAATCTGTAACTGGTCTTTATGAAAAAGCAATCTTATCTATAAATGCGGCAAGCCATCCTGTGGTATCAGTAGATCTACCATCAGGCCTTAATGCAGACACGGGTCGTGCTATGGGCATTGCGGTTAAGGCAGACATAACAGTTTCCTTCATAGGGTTAAAGCAGGGGCTTTTGACTGGAGAAGGTCAGGATTATTCGGGGCAAGTGTTCTTCGAGCGTTTCGATATACCGGATAACGTCTACAGTTCGGAGCCCTCACCCAAGCCCTCTTCGAGGCGAATAGACATAAACTATGTGCAGGGTCGTCTTAAGCCAAGGAAAAAATCAGCACATAAGGGAGATCATGGACACGTAGTAGTTTTAGGTGGTGATAAAGGTTTTGGAGGGGCTGGTATCATGGCGGCGGAAGCAGCACAGCGCGCAGGAGCAGGACTTGTCACCTTGGTTACGCGGAGCGAACACAAAACTGCCGCATTGGTAAGATGCCCAGAATTAATGGTGATTGGGGAAGAGGATGAAAAACATTGGGGTGGAATTCTAAACAGGGCAAGCTGTATTGTTGTTGGTCCAGGTCTGGGAACCAATGAATGGGGACGATCTATATTGTCTAAAGTTATTGAGCAAAAAAAAATAAATCACACCCCTGTGCTTTTTGATGCCGACGCTCTCACACTTTTAACCGAACGGGAAAACATTCTAAAAACCTTCGAAACACATAATGCTGTCTTTACACCACATCCGGGTGAAGCTGCCAGGCTTTTAGGATGCTCGACGGAATTTGTAGAATCAGATAGATTCAGGACAGTAAAAGAACTTGTAAAATTGTTGGGTGGGACATGTCTTCTAAAAGGAAGTGGCAGTTTAACTTCCAGTGAGTACGCTCCTGATATCATTTACCTATGTAGCGAGGGAAATGCAGGTATGGCTAGTGGCGGCATGGGAGATGTCTTAAGTGGTATCGTAGCAAGTTTGATCGCTCAAGGTCTTTCGTGTGTTGATGCTCTTAATTGTGGAATTTGTATTCACGGTGAGGCTGGTGATTTGGCCAGTCGAGCAAACGGTGAGCGAGGTTTGCGCGCTACAGATTTATTTCCCTTTCTTGCCAAGCTTTTAAATACGGTCTGAAAAGAATTTTAGAGGATGTCAACTTTGGAATTGTTCTTACATGATGAAGAAGACACTATCGCATTCGGGAAAGAGCTTGCATGTGCGATAGCGATAGATCGAGTGCCTATCAAACAGGCTACTGAATTATCAGGAAACTCAGGTTTAGAGGTCATAGGCGCAATTATTTATCTTATGGGGGATCTTGGCGCCGGTAAAACAACATTAACTCGCGGTGTCATGCGGGGGTTTGGTTACGAAGGCGCTGTGAAGAGCCCTACTTATACAATTATTGAGCCTTATGAATTTGAAAAATCCAAGATTTATCATTTTGATTTATATCGCTTATCTTATGCTGAAGAAGTAGAGTATCTGGGCGCAGAGGAGTATTTTTCATCGGCAAACCTATGTCTTATAGAATGGCCTGAAAGAGGACTAGGTTCCATACCACCCGCAGATTTGGTCATTGAGCTAACCCAAAGTGGAATTGGGCGTTCAGTAAACTGTATTGAACAATCAAAAAAAGGTTCAAAGATCATTAAAAGATTGACTGAGAAAGGCCGAAACCTATAGATAGGCTGAACTTGGCTGTGAAAATGAACGATATAATATCCAAAAAACATACAGTTGTTGCATTTATTAGCACGACATCTTTACTCCTACTAAACACAGTTTTTTCAGCTGATGTAGAGGACATTCGAGTATTTCAAGCGGAGGATTACACCCGTGTTGTCTTCGATTTGAGCGAAAAAATCGACCACGAGTTATTTATGCTAGATAACCCTGAGCGAGTGGTTGTTGATTTTAAAAATACCAAACTTGCTCTGGATGTTGGAAATCTTAATTACCCTCAAACCCCAATCAGAGCGATAAGGAGCGGCACAAGGAACGAAGACGATACAAGAATTGTGATAGATTTAGGCGAAAAGATGAAACCCTCCAGCTTTACGTTAGCACCTAATGCCGAAATAGAACATCGGTTAGTTGTTGACTTATATAACTTAGAAAGCAAATTAATAGACGCTAATTTTCGTACTGACCCACAGAGTTCGAAACAAGAGCAGAGACGAGACATAGTAGTAGCAATTTCCGCCGGGCATGGGGGAGACGACCCGGGTAGTATTGGCTTTGACGGTAAAATTAAAGAGAAGGATGTCACGCTCGCGATTTCGAAATTACTTCAAAAACAGTTAGAGGCGATCCCTGGATATCAAGTTGTCATGGTCCGTGATAGCGACTATTACGTGCAATTGAGACGGAGGCCGCAAATCGCAAGAGATAATCGCGCAGATTTGTTTGTCGCAATACACGCAGATTGGTATAGGAGTCAGCGAGCAAACGGCGCTACAATTTACGCCCTCTCGGGCGCAAGAGCAGATAGAGAAAACGCGCGCCGAGTAGCGGAAAAGGAAAATGGATCTGATTTGCTCGGCGGAGTAAGCGGAACTTTGGCGATAGATTCTTTTGATGATGATGTTGCTCTCACACTTGTCTCATTTCAGATGGACTGGAGCATGGAGCAGAGTCAAATAGTGGGAACTAAAATTCTTGATTCTCTGGATA
>CACJAW010000043.1 GCA_902591495.1 uncultured Pseudohongiella sp. | reverse complement strand
GAAAATCACCAACGAGCCATTTCATGATCTCTTTTCAAGAGAAGTTTGGAATAAGATAGGCGCGGAATCAGATGCTTCCTTTCTTGCGTATCGATACGGAATACCTTTGACCCATGGTGGTTTCCTTTCTAATATGAGAGACATGGCTCGGTTTGGTCTTCTATTTACCCCGTCATACTCAGTAGTATCTGATGAAAAAATCGTTACAGATAAAACGCTGAACCTTCTTCTTAATGAGCCAAATACCAATTTAGTTAGGAGTGATGGGTCGCATAATGCGTATCAATGGGATTACATTGATAAAGATGGATTCATGATAAAAGGGGGTTGGGGAGGTCAGGCTTTAGTTGTAAATCCTAAGTTAGATATTGTTGCTGTATATACTAGCTATTATAAAAGTGATTACAGTCAATATGATTTACGAGAACCCTTGCTAAAAATTCTTCGTGAAATTTATCATGAGAATTGAGTTGATAAAATAAATTGCTAACTTCAAACACAAATAACTTTTAACAGTCTTTAGATTTCGGAGATATTGCGGATGGATGACTATACGCCTGTCTTAATTGGTGGTGGGCAATATACACAAAGAGAATACTCTATAGAGAATGCTGTGTCGCCAATGGGAGTAGCTGCTGAAGCTTCCAAGCAAGCAATTCTCGATACTGGTGCTGGGGAAGAAATTGTAAGGAATATCGACACGATCGTATCGATTCGTATTTTTCCAGATTCGTTTAACCGTCCTCGACTTCAGGTTCCTTTCGGGCGAGCAGAGAATCCTCCAAGAGCCGTGGCGAGTCGAATCGGTGCAAATCCAATTACGGCCATTTATGGCAATGTGGGTGGTAACACGCCCCAAAAATACATTAATGAGATGGCGGAGAGGATATCCAACAAAGATGTTGAATTGGTCCTCCTTGCGGGTTCTGAGGCGATCAATGCAGCTCAGAGAGCTATGCGAGATAAAGTATCCCTGGATTGGCAAGAGGAACATGAAGGATCTCTTGAAGACCGAGGACTGGGGGAGACACTTTATACATCGCACGAGTTCGCTCATGGTATCGGCGTCCCTATTCAAACTTATCCGCTTTTTGAGAATGCCTTGCGTTATAAGCGAGGTTTGAGTATTGAGAAGCACATGCTAAGCATGGGTAAGCTTTTTGAGAATTTTTCAAAAACGGCAGCTTCAAACCCCTATTCGTTTTATGGCACCGAACGGAGTGCCCTTGAGCTTTCAACTGTGACGGATGAAAACCGTTGGATAAGTTTTCCGTATCCGAAATGGATGAATGCGAGAGATAGTGTAAATCAGGGAGCAGCAGTATTGATGACTTCTGTTAAAAAAGCGCGTGCTCTGGGGGTTGATCCTGCTAAGTGGGTATTTCTCCACGGTTGCGGTGAGGCGAATGAAAAAATCAATGTTACTGAGAGGATAAATTATTACTCTTCGCCAGCAATTAGAATTAATGCTCAGAAAGCTTTCGATATGGCTGGAATTAAATTAGAGGATATTAGTTATTTTGACTTCTATTCTTGCTTCCCTTCTGCAGTTCAAATTGCCTGCGAAGAATTAGGGTTAGATCAAGATGATTTGCGAGGATTGACGGTTACAGGCGGATTACCTTTTTTCGGAGGACCAGGAAATAATTACTCAATGCATGCAATCGCCAGTATGCTGCCTAAGCTTAGGAAAAATACTAACCATTTCGGATTAGTCACAGCGAATGGGGGTTATTTGTCAAAGCATGCGACGGGCATTTATTCAGCGGTCCCCATCGAAGGAAAGTGGGAAAGAGAACCTCCAAGCAGTTACCAATCTGAGATAGATCAAATGACGTCACCAAGCTTCATTGAGGAGCCAAACGGGGAGGGTACGGTAGAAACTTATACGGTCTGCTATAAGAAGGGTGTCCCGGAGCGAGCGATAATCATCGGTCGGTTAAGAAATTCTGATCAAAGATTTTTAGCAAACACACCGACAGACCCTGGTTTGTTTATGGAAATGATAAACAACGAACAAATTGGCAGGAGAGGGAGTGTTCGTTCTTCTGATGGAATTAATGTATTCACTCCATTGTAATTTTGGAAGGAGGTTTGGGTCAGGGGAACTAATTATTGGCTAATGGGCCCGAGCGGACTTTGAGGACAGTCTTGCGTTTCGCGAGTCCAGCTTGCATTACTTATTAGCCATTTCTCGCCGCTATTTACCAGCTGGAAAGAGTCGACTCCACAATGCGAAAATTTACCATCAACATGGAAATCGTAGGGTGCCCAAAAGATAGCAATGTGTCCCTGAATCAATATTGTCTCATCCCAAGCTCGTTCTTTAGCATCTCTGCCTGGCCTTGTTAAGGCGGAAACCATTCTTTCGTAATCCATTGTTGTGAGTTCAGATTTGCCTTCCAATTGCTCTGAAGACGAGATATTCAATGAACCCGGCACCAATATGGATTCTAATAATTCGGCATCTTTTGTCTCGATGGCAAGAAAGAATTGGTTGACAGTCTCTATGATAGCTCGTCTATGTTGTTCGTCTGCAAGGCTAGCGTTCGAGAACAACAACCAAATTATCATGATTGATACTACCCGTATGTATGTCATACCTGTGCTCAAAAAAGTCAGAATAAATTTACCAAATAGATTTGCAGTATACTGTTATGCAGATTAGCAGCTTCGTGATAAGTTTGGAATTAACTCTGGTACAGCTGATCCTTTGTTTGTAATTTTCTGCATTAAGATATAGAACTAAAGAGTAGTTATTCTTATTGCTTTAAAGACTCAATCACTTCCTCAGAGATCAACTCTCCCTTGTTGCCAAAGGAATTGCGAACATAGTTTATTACGTTTGCCATGTCAGTACTTGTCATGGCTGCATTGAATGAAGGCATTTCACCCCTGCCTATAATAAGCACCAAGGCTACATCAGCGCCGCTGCCAATTACCAACTCATTTCCTGCGAGAGAAGGATAAACGTTGACGATGCCTTTACCATTTCGTTGGTGACATTCAGCGCAATTTTCAATAAAGAGCGCCTCGCCTGTTTTCTCGGCTGATTCTGAAAATACTGCAAACATTAGAGTAAGCAGTAACGTAGATGATGTTAGAAGATTAAGTATCAAAGTGCCCTCATTTTTTCTAACTATAACATCTAAGTAGAATAAGTTAAGAAACAGGAAGTACTTATAAAAAAGTGCTATAACCAATTATAGTTAGCTTACAAAGCGTTATATTTTGAAGGGCGATGGAAAGTTTAGTATCAATAAAAAATGCAACTTGTCGATTAGGACGCTCGAAAAACTTAAAGATAACCAATTTCGAAATTCGTGAAGGAGAGCATTGGTGTATTTTTGGTGCGAATGGTTCCGGAAAGTCTGTGTTTGCGGACTTGTTAGCATCAAAAAGAGTCGAATCAGGTAGTTACGTTGAATACTTGCAAGGATTTGATCCTGCCAAAGATATCCACTTTGTTTCATTTGAAGAGCAGCAGGAACTTTGGCGATCAGATAACCGTCTTGATATGAGTGAGTATTCAGATGATGGACAAGATAAAGGTACGCTAGTAATTGATTTAGTAAAAAATTCAAGAATTTCTGCGTATCAAGATTCATCTTTACTCGACAAATTAGTCCATAGCTTGTCGTTGGAATCTTACCTGAGAAAGGGCATACGATTCTTATCTTCTGGGCAGATAAGGCGGGCACTAATAGCGAGGGCCCTTTATGCTTTCAATAGCTCAGCAGCACAGTTGCTCATTTTTGACGATCCACTTGAAAGTATCGATATCGAGTCTCAAGTAATAATAAAAAACACAATTTCAGAGTTTTTAGCGAATTTTACAAGTATTCAGCTCTGCAGGCGCCCGGAAGATTTTCTTCCAAGCCTCACCCATGTTGCCGTTCTCGATAACTTAAGACTGACAGAGCAGGGAGAGATCCATCTTGTTAAAACTTCAGCAGCATACAAAAACTTCATAGGGAAAAGACCTAGTATCCCGTTAAACTTGCCTGATGCAGTTTCTGAAAAAGTATTATTGCCTTCGGAAGAACCAATAATCAGACTCAACAATGTTGATGTAAGTTACGGAAAACTTCAGGTGTTGAAGAATTTTAGTTGGCAGATGATGCCAGGTGACGATGTGGTTATAGAGGGACCCAACGGTTGTGGTAAATCGACGCTGCTCAATCTGATTGATGGCGATAATCATAAAGCTTATGGGCAGGATGTTTTTTTATTCGGGCAGAAGAAGGGTAGTGGTGAGACGATATGGGAATTAAAATCAAAATTTGGAAAAGTTTCAAATGAGTTGCATAACAAATATCTTAGAGGCTGGAGAGTTCTTGATGTCGTCGTGTCAGGGTTTTTCGACTCTGTCGGCTTGTATGACGAGAGTGGAACTACTGAAAGTGCAGTAGCAAAAAAATGGTTGGAAACCTTTGGACTAGGCTCTCTCGTTTCAAGTTATTATGATGAAATTTCGTTTGGTCAACAGAGGATGGTGCTCTTGGCTAGAGCAATGGTTAAAAGTCCGAAGATACTAATTTTAGATGAACCCTGCGTCGGGTTGGATAATTATCATCGAGTTTTAATTCTCGGTGTGATCGACCTAATTTCAAGACAGACTGAGACTCAAATAATTTACGTGAGTCATACGAAAAATGAGATGCCACGCTGTATAAATATTCGGTTGATTTTTACTCCTTCTTCAGGTGGGCCCAGTTCAGTAAGAATAGAGCGATTGTAGACTATTGTGATTTTGAGCTAGGTTCGACTTAAGGTGGTAAGCGAACTTAATTCAAATTACGTTCCTGTCCAGACTGGTTTACGTTTCTCTAAGAAAGCTTTGCGAGCCTCCTTACTATCGTTGCTGCCGATAGCTGATGATAACGCCTTTGCAGCCTCCTCTGGAACTGCCGCAAAATCTAAGTCTTCCATTTTATATAAAAGCTCTTTGGTTCTCTTTATGGCAAGAGGCGACATCATGATAATTTTTTGCGCCAACTCTTCCGTTGCCATCGTAAGCTTGCTTGATGGAACAACTTTTGTCACCAACCCCATCTCTTCGGCCTGTTTGGCTTTGAGGATCTCTCCTGTAAAAATCAACTCGGCCGCTTTCATTCGACCTAAAATTTTTTGGAGAAACCAGACGTGCATACCTGGGGGAGCTGCTAGATTCGGAACGCCAGGATAACCAAAATCTGAGTCATCGGTGGCGATAATCATGTCGCATGAGAATGCAAGCGTGCAAGCGCCTTCCCGAGCATAACCATGAACTGCTGCTATGATTGGCTTTGATAATGCCCGGGTGATTTCCATCGTTCGCACATAAAACAGCTCCAGAAACTCTCTCATCTCGGCTGAATTAAATTTTTCGATATACTTTAGGTCTACACCGCCAGAGAGGCCTTTACCGGCACCAGATAGGATAATGACTCTGACCTCTGGGTCAGATTCGGCACGTAGAAGTGCATGATGAAAATCGAGGGTCATTTCCCTGTTAATAAGATTTGCTGGAGGGCAATCAAGCTTAATTTTAGCAATCTGCTGATTAACCGAATATTTGAGAGTTTGGTAATTTGAATCTGGCATCTTTGTTTGTTTAATAGAATACTTTATTGTGTTACAAGAATGATTCTTGGGAAATTTTGAGAACAAATAATATCTAATTTAGCAAATGGAATGAAATCATGAAATTAAGTTTTAGCACTATTGTCACCGTAATGGTATTCAGCTTCACGATTTCGGCGGCAGAGCGCAAGCCAGAGCCTATTGGGGATCCAATACCCAGCAAAATAGAGAAAGGTGAAATCAGAGTGGCCTTGGAAAATTTTGTTCGTGTTCCTGAAACGGCAGAATCCGCAAGCCCAGTTCAAACAAACTCAGCGTACGCCAGAATCCAGTATATGACACCGTTACCGGACGATTCAGGGCGATTGGTTATCAATGATCTGAGAGGAGTGCTGTATCTGACAGATGAAGACGGCAGTGAACCGGCTGTTTACTTAGACTTAAGGGACGAGGATGTTGATTTTGATGATTCAACTTTTCCAAATGAAACCGGACTTGCGGGCGTTGCTTTTCACCCAAATTTTGCCATAGAGGGACAGCCCGGCTTTGGGAAGTTCTATACAGCCTATAGTGCACCGTCTGATTCAGGCATTGCTAATTATTTAGAGGGCAAGGCTGATAATCATGAAAGTGTAATTAGAGAATGGAGTACTTTGAATCCGGAGGCTAATGTTTTCGTAGGAACTTCAAGAGAGATATTCCGTATGGGACAATTTGATCAGAATCATAATATTGGCACGCTCGCATTTAATCCAGCCAGCGCAGGGACGAGCGATCATGGAATGCTCTATGTCAGTTTTGGAGACGGAGGTGGCGCGAATGATCCACAAGAATTTGGACAGTCAACCAGCGAGCCCATGTCGAGTATTATGAGGATAGATCCATTGGGGAGTGATGGCGAAATTGCATATGGTATTCCCTCTGATAATCCTTTCGTTGATAACGAGAACTTCGCTCCCGAGATTTGGGCTTATGGGTTGCGACACCCTCAAGCTTTTTCTTTTGATATTGATGGGACTATGTATATTTGCGATATTGGTCAGACGCAAATAGAGGAGGTCAATATCGGCCAAGCAGGGGCGAATTATGGTTGGCGGGTAAGAGAGGGTACATTTTCAACGGCATTCGGTATTGGCGGTGTCAGGCCAAACCCTGTTTATCCCAAGCCTGTTGATGAACAACCATTCACGTATCCTGTTGCTCAGTTTGATCATGATGAGGGTAATGCGATTAGTAGTGGTTTTGTTTATCGAGGTTCCTCTATTCCCGAGTTGTCAGGTAAATTTGTTTTTACTGACATGGTCACGGGTAGAGTTTTTTACATTGATACCGAAAATTTAGTACCTGGCGAACCAGCCGAAATACTAGAGCTTCGCATAGAATTTTTTGGTCAAGAGAGAAACGTGGCAGACGCCCTTGGCTTTCCAAATACATACTCTCGCGGGAATAGAGCAGGATTGAGGTTGGGAATTGACTCTCAAGGTGAATTGTATTTTTTGACTAAAGGTGACGGTAGAGTTCGAAAGATAGTGCCAATAACTTAGTGGAATATTTATGAAAACTTGGTTCATTTTGTTCATAGCAATATTGTCTGAGACTATTGCCACCACTGCCTTGAAAGCGAGTGAGGGATTTACGATTTTGTTCCCATCTATTTTGGTGGTTAGCGGTTATTGTTTATCGTTTTATTTTTTATCCCTAACTCTTCGTGCTATACCTATTGGCATAGCCTACGCTATCTGGTCGGGCGTCGGTGTGGCACTTGTGACCCTATTTGGAGTCTTGATTTATGATCAAAAGCTTGATCTGGCGGCAGTGTCAGGAATTTTGCTAATCATGTCAGGTGTCGTGCTCATGTTTAGCTTTTCAGATTCAATCACACATTAACAATTAATTGTGAACGAAACACCCCTGGTTATTTATTGATTCCGATGCAGAGAATATTCGTTTATAAATCAATTTGTCTTATGCTTGTTTATGATGTGGTACCGGGGTGATGATTTAAAGTGTTGTCAACTATTCAAAGAGGCATAGAAAAATGAATAAAAATAAAATAATGCAGGCTTTGGTCAATCGATTATTGGTAAGTTCTTTATTCAGTGCAGTTATCCTAGCAGTATCGGGAGGTGCTGCTGCACAAGGTAGGCTGAACATTAGCGAGGTGAAGGATGGCCTTCACGTCATAATGGGCCCTGGCGGCAACATTGGAGTGAGATTAACACCAGAGGGTGTAATCTTGATTGATAATAAGTTTCCTCAAGATTTTGAAGAAATTCAATCTCTTGTGGCAGAAGTGACTGACTTACCGGTTAGGTATGTAATCAATACTCACCATCATGGAGATCATTCTGGAAGTAATCCGGGCTTCTTGCAATTCGCCGAAGTGATAGCGCATAAAAATGCACGTGAGAATATGCTTCGTGGTAACCAAGAAGGCCTACCTAGGATCATATATACGGATGAGACTGCTGTGTCCCTGGGCGGAATAGAGGTTCGTGTTTTTCACATGGGCAGTGGGCACACTAATGGAGACTCCGTTGTGTACTTTCCTGATTTGAAGACCATTCACGGAGGAGATCTTCTGCATGGAATTGCACCATTTATAGATTATGGCAATGGTGGATCTAGCAGAGGATGGGTCAGGACTGTGAATAACATATTGACCCTTGATTTCAATACAGCGATTCCCGGTCATGGAGAAATAATGGATCGTCGAGATGTTCTGAATTTTCGAAATCAGATGGAAGCTATTCGCGCGCGCATGACAAGTCTAATCAGAGATGGAGTGAATATCAGTGATGTATCCAACCAAATTATTGATCCTGATTTGAGCTGGACACAAATAGAAGATGGATTGTTCATGCAGAGGAGTATCCCCGGGTTCTTCAATGAAATTTTGGAAGAAATTCGTTAATCCCTCAACAAGAATATCGAGGTCTACGTCGAGTGTCATCTGGTGAAATCTCCCTTTCGAGGCTCCTAAAGGATACGGGCGCAAAGCTTCTTCCGGGGGAATATGTCTATTGCTCCTTTGACTCGAGTCGGTATGGTGATAGAAAAGAATTGGAGCCATTGGCGAGCTATCAGGAAGAAGAGGGGTTAAGTCTACTCATCTTAAAGCAAAAAGCCGACGAGAGAGGCCTGAAATATTCTTGTGTACTCAAAGGAATAACATTATCGGTCAATTCCAGTCTTGAGGCTGTTGGTTTCACAGCAGAAATAAGCCGTAGACTGGCTGTAGCTAATATCCCGGCTAATGTAGTTGCAGGGCATTTCCATGATCATATCTTTGTTCCAACTAATCAAGCTGAAGTTGCGCTCGAATTATTGACCTCCAGTAAAAACTTATAGGGCAATAGGATTTAACAAGCACGTTCACTCATAACTAACGAAGTGGGTTATAGTTGAACTATTAGAAATCAACTTCGATAAGAACTAAAAATAAGGAAAGACTAATGGCTGCTTTTTTTAAAAAATTTAACGTCTTACTTTTTGGTTTGCTTTTTAGCAATTGTGTTTTTAGTCAGGAAACAACCCAAGTTACTTTAGATGGTTTAGATAAACCGGTTGAAATCCTGAAAGACCATTGGGGGATTTCTCATATTTATGCAGAGACAGAGCACGATTTGTTTTTCGCACAAGGCTATAGTGCAGCTCGCGATAGACTATTTCAATTTGAGATATGGAGGGCTCAGGCGACTGGAACCGTTGCAGAGATACTTGGTTCTAGAGCTGTAGATAGAGATCATGGGACAAGACTATTTAAATTTCGCGGGCCCATGCACGAGGAAATGAATCATTATCATCCTCGCGGTGTCGACATTATCACTTCATTTGTCCATGGGGTGAACGCTTATATCGATGAGGCTCTGCAAGAGCCTGATAGCCTGCCCCTGCCTTTCAAACTTCTTGATATTCAACCTAAGCACTGGACTGAGGAAGTCGTTATCTCTCGTCATCAAGGTTTACTTGGCAATATAAGCCTGGAGTTGAGCACTGGCCGGGCTGTATGCGCCATTGGAGAGGATAAAGTTCGAGAGCTGCGCTATTTTCACCCGCATGATCCGATCTTGACTTTAGACCCACTAATTGACTGTGACTCGCTTTTGAATAATAACATCTTGCATTTGTACAACAGTTATCGTCGTCCAATTCGTTTCCAACCAGATGATATAGCATTGGCACAATATCGGAACACAGAGGAAGCCTACGAAACTATTGCTGATATCCTTATAGAGGAGGAAAGAGACTTACAAAAGAGAAGTATAGACGATATCGGTAGTAACAATTGGGTAGTGAGTGGTGACCTCACCCAAGACGGATGGCCAATGATGATAAATGACCCGCATCGCTCCCAAGCCGTGCCATCTTTGCGCTATTGGTCTCATCTAGTCGGACCTGGTTGGAATGTTATCGGTGGCGGAGAGCCTGAAATTCCGGGTATTTCCATAGGGCACAATGAACATGGTGCTTGGGGTCTAACCGTGTTTAATACCGACGGAGAAGATCTCTATGTTTATGAGATTAATCCAGATGATCCTTCGCAATATCGCTATCTAGGTGAATGGGAAGAGATGCGTGTAATTTCTGAAACGATAGGAGTCAAAGATGCAAGTCCAGTTAGTGTAGAACTGAAATATACACGGCACGGACCGGTGGTCTTTGAGGATAAAGAAAATTCTCTCGCCTATGCGATCAGGCCGGCTTGGATGGAAGTTGGTGGGTCACCGTACTTGGCATCCTTACGTATGGACCAGGCGACTAGTTGGGAGGAATTTCGAGAGGCCTCGAATTTTAGCAACATTCCCGGCGAGAATATGATCTGGGCAGATAGACAGGGGAATATTGGATGGCAAGCGGTTGGTATCGCACCAATACGTAGGAATTTTAGCGGCATGGTGCCCGTTCCGGGAGATGGACGTTTCGAGTGGGATGGCTACTTACCGATAAAAGCCAAGCCAAACGAGTTCAATCCAGACCGTGGTTATATCGAAACTTCTAACAGTAACTATACTAAACCTGATTATCCGTACCTCGATGCAATAGGTTTTACGTGGACTGACCCCTATCGTTGGGCGAGGGGAAGTGAAGTATTGGGCTCCGGACGAAAGTTCAACATGACTGACATGGTGGAATTGCAGCATGACTATCTTTCAATTCCTGCCCGAACTTTGATCCCATTTTTCAAAGAGTTGGAATCCGATGATTTTGAGGTTGAACAAGCACGCCAGATGCTTCTGGATTGGGATTTCGTGTTGGGTAAGGAGTCAGTCGAGGCGGGGATTTATGTTGCCTTTGAAAGACAGCTGCTTGATAACATTGAATTATTAAAAGTGCCAGAAACTGCTAAATCATACGTTAGTGTGGGCATGAAAACGGCTATCGATATGCTTCTAGCGCCGGACGGCGATTTCGGCAATGACCCAATTCAGGGCAGGGACGAATTTTTGCTGCAAACTCTTTCAGAGGGTATACAAAATCTTAAGCAAAAATTGGGGCCAGAATTTAAAGACTGGGTTTATGGGCAAGAAGATTACAAGCATGCATTAATCCGTCATCCCTTAAGTCCTGCCTTGAATGAAGAGTTAAGGAATCGGTTAAATGTTGGTCCAGCTCCTAGAGGTGGGAATGGATTTACTCTCGGCAACACGGGCAGTGGAGATAATCAAACTTCGGGTGCATCTTTTAGGATCTTTATTGATACCAGAGATTGGGATAATACTCTCGGTATGAATACCCCTGGTCAGGTTGGTGACCCTGACAGCCCTCTGTATGATAATTTGTTTGAGCTCTGGGCGAACGATAAAGTTTTTCCGGCGTTTTATAGCAGAGAAAAGATAGAGAGCGTATTGTTTGAAAAACTGAATTTAATTCCGACGATGTAGAGCAAATTACTAATTGGGTTGTTTTAAGCACTGAACACGACTCGGAGACTAGACAATGACAACGAAAGATATCTTGGACAAAGATGGTGTCAGATTACCTATAAAAATTGATAGCACTTCTAATGGTGAGTATGAACCAATACCGATCTCAAAAAGAAATAGAGAAGGAAACAAGCTCGCCTTGGAGTGGGCAACAAAAAATGCGAAAAGTAAGGGTCAAACCCGAAGAGAGTTTTTAGTTTCTAGCTGCGGGGCTGCGAGTACCTTGTTAGCCATCAATCATGCAAATGCCTATTACGGCAGTACCGGTGGTTTCTTTGATGTCACTACTGAAAGTGCTTTAGAAACTGATTCGGCAAATGCTCAAGTTGGTGGTGGTGAGTTTATATTTGATGTGCAAGGTCACTATGTAAATCCCGAGGGGGATTGGTTATCTAGAATTCCACCTGATGCGAGACCTTATGCTGGCATGCAAAAGGCTAGATGTGCAGCAGGAGGAGAGGGAGATCGTGGATACCTTGACTGCCTGTCAGAGAGCGAATTTATCAAGGATATTTTTTTAGACAGTGATACAGACATCATGGTTTTGTCCTTCGTACCTTCGACTCATGAGACTGAACCGGTAACGATCGAAGATGCTGATAGAACCAGGGAAATAGTTGCTGAACTTGACGGAAGTAAGAGACTGATGATTCATGGACGGGTCAATCCGAACCAAGATGGAGATCTGGAAGCTATGGATGAGCTTGCGGAGAACTGGAACATTTCGGCGTTTAAGACCTATACGCAGTACGGGCCCGGAGGAATTGGTTATTTTTTGCATGATGATGCCGGCATAGCAATGATCGAGCGTGCAAAAAAATTAGGAGTCAAGAATATTTGTATTCACAAGGGATTGCCTTTTGGTCCGCGCTCATATGAGCATAGCCAATCAAGCGACATTGGTGTTGTAGCCAAGATGTTTCCTGAAATGAATTTTCTAATTTATCACTCTAGTTATGTTAGCACCAACGAAGAGGTCGAATTTGTTGCTGGAGCAGGAAGAGATGGGATTGACACCTTGATTCAATCGCTTGTCGACAATGACATTTCACCAAACTCCAATGTATATGCTGAACTTGGGAGCACCTGGCGCCTTCTTATGCAGAAACCTGATGATGCAGCACATGCGCTTGGTAAACTCCTTAAGTACTGTGGAGAAGATAATGTGCTGTGGGGCACAGACTCAATTTGGTATGGCTCACCCCAAGATCAAATCCAAGCATTTAGGACATTCCAAATTTCTAACGAATACCAAGAGAGATTCGGATATCCTGCAATAACTCAAAGAGTAAGAGAAAAAATCTTTGGGAAGAATGCGGCAGTGCCTTATGGTATTGATCAGAGAGAAATTCAACGATTGACTGCTTCAGACTTCGTAAGTCAGGAAAAATTGGCGTACCAAGAAAACCCTCAACCTAATTTTTTGACTTACGGACCAAAAACAAAGAGAGAATTTTTGAATTTACTTAAGTGGGGTGGTTAGAAAGGACTTCATTAAGTAAGTGCCTTAAAACGGAACTTAAAAAAAATGTATTGATGCGCTTGCGTTTTTACCTAAGTACTTGAACATTGATTGAAGCTGTCTAGTGGTCGTCGCCATTATCACTATGCAACTCAACGGTAATGTGTTGCAGTTCTGCCACCTCGTTGATTTTTTCCTTATAGTAGTTGGTTGTCTGGGGATCGCTTGAAACAATAGAGATAATCCCGGACGAGATACCCGAGCCTAAGCTCCATAAGTGAAGATCGACGACAGTGTGCTTTCCGTCTGATTCAATTACCTCACGCACTTTTCTACACTCTTCATCAGTTACTTGTTGATCTAATAATATGGAACTTGTGGATTTGAGAAGGCCCAAAGACCATTTGGTTACAAGCACGGCTCCCACTATCCCCATAAGAGGATCCATCCAGATAGCACCAAAGTATTTGCCGATCAATAGGGCGAATATTGCGAGAAGTGAAGTCAACGCGTCCGCAAGAACATGCAAATATGCTGATTTCAGGTTGTGGTCGTGGTGATGTGCATGGCCATGGTGAGTATGTGAGTGATCGTCATGTGAATGTTCAACGTCAAGTATGAACACGGAAGCACCATTGACGAGCAATCCGAGGGTTGCGACCAGAATTGCTTGATTGAAAGCGATGTCGACAGGGTTGAGTAGTCTCGAGACGCTTTCGAATACCATCATTGCTGCAAAAACGGCGAGTAATACCGCTCCCGTATAACCGCCAAGTGTGTTTACTTTTCCAGTACCAAAACTAAATCTTTGATCTTTTGCATGGCGTCTCGCATAAATATAAGCAAAGGCATTGATAGCGAGAGCAACTGCGTGTGAGCCCATATGTAGACCGTCTGCGAGGAGTGCCATCGAACCAAAGGCGATCCCTGTGGCGATTTCCAAGATCATCATGGATGCTGTTATCGCGATGACAATAAAGGTTCGGAGCTCGCCTGGTCGTTTGGCGTCATGCCCGAAGGAGTGTGAGTGTTGTAAGTTCTCTATGTCTTTTCTTTGCATTTTAACGAGACTAACCAAATCGTTTTTCTTAATTGGATACTGATTCTACCTGTCTGTTATAGTATGTCCGAAATATGCCATTTAATAATGAATTTGTAAAAATTGGAGAGATAATGAAAAACATAGTTCTATCCGTACTGGCTGGTATTGTATTTAGTTCCGCAGTACAAGCACTTGAGGAGCCAAATCCAGCGCTAGCTGAAATCGTTAATTTTCGACAGTATAGTGCGACATTTGCCAGCGCTGGCCAACCGACTCGGGAACAATTTGCAACGATCGCTGAAAATGGTTTCGAGCGTGTCGTATACATTGCATTTACTAATAATCCAAACGCTTTGCCGGATGCAGATCAGGTGGTAAAGGGGTTGGGGATGGAGTACATGCAGGTACCCGTTGACTATCAAAACCCGCTTCCCGATGAATTTTATGCATTTGCTGATGCCATGGAGCGCAACAAGCAGAAAAAAACTCTTTTACACTGCCAAGTTAATTACAGGGCAACGGCCTTTAGCTTTTTATATCGGGTTATCTTTGAGGATGTCGCTTTGGCAGAGGCAAAAGCAGATATGAATACTGTTTGGCAACCCAATGAAGTTTGGAGAGACTTCATTTTTGATGTTCTGGCGCAGAATGACATTAATCCAAATTGCGAGGGATGCGATTGGACTTTACCTCCGCCAAGGTAATAGGCAAAAAAAACGGGGTGCGTGGCACCCCGTCTTTAAAGCTAGGCTATCGATCAATCGTCTCCACCCCCTTGATCGGTATTTTTCCATGAGTAAAAACCCATGAACATTTCTTCAAAGCTCTGCTCGCCCCAGTTAATCTCGATACTAGGATCCGGATTTGCTGGATTTTGTGTGGAGTTATCGAATGCACCGGTTGCGATAATTTCAGTGCCCGCAGGAACGAGGTAGGGTTCGTCTAATTCGTGTGCTAATTGCCAGTTGAAATCGTAATTTGGCACTGATAGCAGTAACTCCTCACTGCCATCCGGATATCTGGCGGTAAACTTCATCCGCTTTCCACGGAAATGCATGTGTGGCATAAGGCTGTAAAGTTCAGCCTCTTCATTTACGTGGGTTACTAGCTGCATTTCATGGTCTTTAGCACCGGCTGGTATTGAGATAGAAAATGAATTGCCTACCCCACCACCCATTCTTTGCTCGGGAACCTGATCTTCTGGGTAAAACCAAATACCAATTTCAGTGGCATCGGTTACTTCTTTGCCAGAGGTTGTGTAGTGAAGCTGCAAGTTCAGGGAGGTTCCAGCTTTTAACAGCCCACCTACTCCCTCTTCTGCAAGGTTGTAACTATTGCCTGGCGCGTACCCTGCTACCTGTCCCATATCCGGGTCGCTGCCGCCCAGCAGACCACCTAGATCTATGTCAGGGTTTTCTTGAAAAATCTTATCGATAGGTGGTGGGTTACCTGCCGCCAAAGCCGCAAACACTTCAGCCCTTATGGCAGCAGCTCGTTCTTCGGGTAAGCTATTTATCGCATTTACGAAAAGAGTTTGAGGATCTGCGGCTCCTTCAGGTGGAATCACAGTAGTAATGATGTGGTGAAGGACTTCCTTCTTGTCGGGTGAAACTTCACTGGCTCGCACCCAACGGTCTTCTGTTAACCCAAGATCGATAGGAATGTCTCTATAATCTAACACGCCGGTCGCTGGTACAGCTTGCGGTGG
>CACJAW010000042.1 GCA_902591495.1 uncultured Pseudohongiella sp. | reverse complement strand
TAGAAAGCCCATTTTCTCCCTCCTCAAATTTATTTTGAAATTCTTGGCTATTTAAATCCATACTAATCACCTTTTGCAGAATTAAGGAGGAGTGTGAAGTGTTTTTTGTGATCGATATGTATTTTGTGAAACGGCTTATTAAAAATGGCGGAGAGAGAGGGATTCGAACCCTCGATAGGTTTAACCCTATACGCCCTTAGCAGGGGCGCGCCTTCAGCCACTCGGCCATCTCTCCAGAACGGTCAATCATAACATATCATTCATGATCTGAAGAACAATTGCGGGCTGATTAAATCACGTTGTTTTCCTGAAAATCTTCAATTTCATTGTTGGTAAAGCCTAATTCCTCCAAAATCTGTTTGGAGTGTTGACCTAGCTTAGGAACTGGAGAGATAGCAGGATCGAATTCGCTATTGTTGGTTGGCGGGAGAAAAGTGGAGACCTTACCCTCAGGAGTGTCTGTAACAATAAAACGATTCAATTTCTCCAGTTGTTCGTGGTTCCAGACTTTATCCATATCGTTTACGTTTGCGTAAGCGATGTCAGCAGACTTAAGTTTGTCAATTAATTCTTCGGTTGATTGTTTGTTAAAAATAGATTGAATTAGACCTTTCAGCGCTTCTCGATTCATCGACCTATCTGTGTTTGCGGAGAATCTACGATCATCAATAAGCTGTGGCATTTTGAGAACTATATCGCAGAATTTAGCCCACTCTCTTTCGTTTTGAAGGCCAATCATTAGGGTCTCTTCATCTCCTGTTTCAAATACACCATAAGGATAAATGCTGGCATGATCAGACCCCGTCCGTTTGGGTGGTGTGGCTCCGTCATAACTGTAAAGTAATGGGAAGCCCATCCATTCGACCATAGCTTCTAACATCGAGATGTCAATGCAACTGCCTTTGCCCGATTTGCCTCTCTCAATAATTGCAGCAAGAATTGCTGAGAAAGCATGCATACCAGCAGCGATATCTGCGATCGAGATTCCTGACTTGACTAGATCTTTGTCTGTTCCCGTAATAGACAAAAAGCCCGATTCAGCTTGGACCAATAAATCGTATGCTTTCCTATCCTTAAACGGTCCCTCTGTGCCGTATCCAGAAATATTGCAGACAATCAACTTTTCATATTGAGTTTTGAGAGTGTTGTAACCAAGGCCTAATTTTTCCATTGCAGATGGGGCTAAGTTTTGCACGAGAACATCTGCTTTTGAAAGTAATCGATACAAAATTTCAGACGATTGTCTATTTTTTATATCTAGCGTTAGGCTCTCCTTAGAACGATTTGTCCAAATAAAATGTGACGATTGCCCTTTAGTTCGAGTGTCATAACTTCTAGCGAAGTCGCCGGTTTCGCGGCGCTCAATTTTGATAACTCTTGCACCCAGCTCTGCGAGCTGTCTTGTGCAAAGTGGAGCAGCGATTGCATGTTCGAAGGATAGAATTACTATCCCGTCAAGAGGCGGTTTTCGCTTCATTTGTTAACCTCTGTTAGTACCGATGCGCGCATGCATAAGTTATGCTGGTGGTCTTCAATCCATAAGGTGGCTTTATTATCATCTCCAACGTTTGTTGAGCAAATTTTAAAGGGGTTGAGGTCAAAAACCGGATGAAGAGCTTTGAATTCAAAGCTTTGAATTCTGAGATTCATATTATTCTTTTGAAAGCGATCAATAAGTAGTGTTGCTAGTAAGGGACCATGAACGACTAGGCCCGGATATCCTTCGACATGCGTCACATAATCTCGATCATAGTGAATACGGTGTCCGTTAAAAGTTAGTGCAGAGTAGCGAAATAATAATACAGGATCAGGGTTGAAAATTTCTGAGAAGTCAGGTTTGATTTCGGATTTCTTGGTTGGAGGTGGAGTAGTACTTGGATTCGGATTATCTCTGTAAACAATATCATGCTCCTCGGAAATTGCTAAGCCAGAATTTGCTTTTATTTCGTGAGCAACATTAACAAATACCAATGTGCCCGTTTTACCCTGCTTAACCGAAATATCTTTTATGCGGGAAATGCGTACTACTTTATCGCCAGCCTTGAGGCTTTTCTTGAAGTTAAAGCGGCTGCCCGCCCACATTCGACGAGGTAAGGTAATTGGAGGCAGAAATTCACCTTTTTTAGCGTGCCCATCTGTCGCAAGCATAGATTGAGGAGTTGACTCTAAAAAATACAACCAATGCCACAAAGTTGGTACCATATCACCAATACTGTATTCTCTTAGCTGTTCATTTAAGGTGGCCGCCATCCTGTTTAACGGAGATATCTCTAATTTGTCCTGGATTTCTTGTGTTTTGCCAATCCAATTCTCATAGTCACTGACATCTATTTGCATTATGACTGCTCTTCTGGTTAGTTAAATTAAAGTTGTAAGGTTAATCCTATCAGTTGCGACTAAAATGGTGCCGTTTTAACATCTCATAATCAATATTGAATAACGAAATAAAGAGTGTTAACCATGTCTGGAAAATATTTTGAAGAATTAGAGGTAGGTATGGAGTTTAAGCATTTGCCTCATAGAACCATCACAGAAACTGATAATTTTTTATTCACTGCGCTAACTCACAATCCACAACCACTGCATCTTGATGCTGAGTTCGCTAAATCTACCCAGCACGGTCAAATTATTGTCAATAGCCTTTTTACCCTTGGTTTAGTGATTGGATTATCTGTTGGTGACACAACTTTGGGCACAACAATAGGTAATCTAGGTATGGAGAAGACAGAATTTCCAAATCCAGTTTTCATTGGAGATACTGTGAGGGTTGCGACTAAAATCACTGAAAAAAGAGAATCAAAATCTAAGCCTGATCGAGGTATAGTTTGGTTTGAGCACGTAGGAATCAATCAACGTGACGAAATTATTTGTGAGTGTTTGCGGAAGGGTATGATGCTTAAAAAAAATGCTTGATAGATGCATTTTGTAAAAGAAGTAAAACCTGAAAGAGAGAGTAGATATGAAAAAGTTACCAAGTCGAGGAGCAAAAGGTTTGAGACGCTCATTACATTTTGTGCCAGGCGGTAATGACAGAATGTTTGAGAAGGCACTTAAGCTGCCGGCAGATTCGTTGATTCTTGATCTCGAGGATTCTGTTACGCCCTCCAATAAAAAGGCCGCCAGGGACGAGGTTTGTAATTGGGTCAAGGAGATTGATTTTGAAAATCAAGAATGCTTAGTGCGGATAAACCCGCTAGACACTTCTTGGGGTTTAGATGACTTGCAGGCAGTGGTGGAGGCATTCCCGGATGGTATTGTTCTGCCGAAAGTTGCGAAAAAGAAGGATGTCATGAAGATTGACTCCATAGTCGGGGACGTTGAACGACAGAAACAAATTGAAGAGGGTTCAATATCCTTCGTTTTAATCGGCACTGAAGTACCCGAAGCGGTTTTTAACCTCTACAAAATGGCAAAAATACCTCGGGTCGATGCAATTACTTGGGGTGCAGAGGATCTATCCGGAGCACTCGGGGCAAAAGCCAAACGCGATTCAGAAGGAAACTATCTGGAGGTTTTCTCATATGTACGTTCTGCTTGTCTGCTTGCAGCGGTTGCGGGGGACGCAAACCCAATTGATGCGGTATATGTTGATATTAAAAACCCAGATGGATTAACCAAGGAATGTGAAGATGGTGCCAAGATGGGGTATACAGGAAAGGTAACGATTCATCCCTCACAAATCGATATAGTAAATGATGCATTTACGCCGACGGCAGTCGAAATTGCACAGGCTGAGGAATTGATTGCTGCCTTTAAGGAGAATGAGAGCAAAGGTAAGATGGCCTTTTCTTATAAGGGGCAGATGGTGGATGTACCCCACTTAGTGAGAGCTAAGGAAATTTTGTTGAAAGCGAATATAAATAAGTAGTGGTGATCCGGGAAATATAGACAAATGCAGTTATTAGAAACCGATGAACATAGGCTAATCCGAGAATCAGTAATAAAGCTTTGCTCAGAATTTTCAGACGACTACTGGGAAGAAAAAGATAGAGAAACGAGTTTTCCATTCGAATTTTTTGATGCAATGGCTCAGGCAGGTTGGATTGGAATCGCGATGCCTGAGGAGTATGGCGGAGCTGGTAAAGGTATTCAGGAGGCGGCAATTGTCCTGGAGGAAGTGGCGGCATCGGGTGCAGCTATGAATGGAGCCACCCCCTTGCATCTATCTATTTTTGGCATGCACCCAGTGGTCAAACATGGTTCAATTGAAATGAGAGAAAAATACTTGCCCGATGTGGCTAGAGGTAAGCTTCATGTCGCATTTGGTGTGACTGAGCCTAATGCCGGTAGCGATACAACATCAATAGAAACCTTTGCGCGTCGGGACGGCGATAGGTATTTAGTAAAAGGAAGAAAAATTTGGACCACGAAAGCCATTGAATCTCAAAAGGTATTACTCCTCGTTCGAACCCAAAAAAAGAAGGATGTCGATCATAAAACAGGTGGCATGACTCTTCTTTTGGCAGACCTTCAAAGGCCAGAAGTGACAATATCACCAATTCCTAAATTAGGAAGAAACGCTGTTCGCACTTGTGAAGTTGTTTACGAAGATTTGGAAGTGAAGCTCTCTGATCGAGTCGGAGAGGAAGGAAAGGGTTTTAGATATTTATTAGATGGGTTGAATGCTGAAAGAATATTAATAGCTGCTGAATCACTAGGGATTGGCAGAGCCGCACTTCGAAGGGCTGTAAGATATGCAAATGAACGTGTAGTCTTTGATCGTCCGATAGGAAAGAATCAGGGTATTGCGTTTCCCTTAGCAGAGGCAAAAACAAAGCTAGATGCAGCAGAATTGATGATAAAAAAAGCTGCCTGGAAGTTGGATAATGATTTGCCATGTGGCACCGAAGCTAATATGGCAAAATGGTTAGCCGCGGAAGCAGGCTTCTTTACCGCGGATGCCGCAGTTCAGACACATGGAGGATTTGGGTATGCCAGGGAATATCATGTTGAGCGATACTGGAGAGAGGCCCGACTCATGAAGTTGGCTCCTATTTCGCAGGAGATGATTTTAAATTTTATAGCTGAGCACGACCTGGGTCTGCCTCGCTCTTACTAATTATTAGCCAAGTATTTAGTAGATTCGCCAATGCGCAGTAAATTGAAAAAAACTTGCAGGAGATTTGTTTTATGAAGAATTTAATTATTGCCCTTGTATTTTTCATGACTAACCTAGTTCTAGCAGCTGCTGAGGAGGAAATAGAAATTTCTTCTGGAAAAATTAGCGGCATAACTTTGGATTCAGGTGTGAGAGCGTTTTTAGGAATTCCTTATGCCGCAGCGCCTGTTGGGGACCTTCGATGGAAAGCGCCAGAGGCTCCGATTCCATGGCGAGGGGTAAAAGTCGTTGATCGACATGGGCCTGCTTGTATTCAAAGAAGAGATGTTTACATGAGTGAGGATTGCTTATTTCTTGATATTTGGACGAATGGCCAGAAAGGCAAGAAATTGCCTGTCATGGTTTGGATCCATGGCGGAGGATGGACTTTTGGTTCGAATTCACAGGATATTTATGACGGAGAGGCTTTTGCTGACAATGGGGTTGTGCTGGTTTCTGTGAATTATCGAATGAATAGTTTTGGGTGGATGGCGCACCCGGAATTGTCGAAAGAGTCGAAAGAGGGAGTTTCGGGTAACTACGGAGTCCTAGATCATATTGCGGCTCTCAAATGGGTACAGGAGAATATTGAGAGTTTTGGAGGAGATAAAAATAATGTGACAATTTTTGGAGAATCGGCGGGTGGGGGGAGTATTTATGCTCTTTTAGCTACCCCCCAAGCCGACGGGCTCTTCCATAAAGCTATATCTGAAAGCACTTGGATTCATCCGAATAATGTAACAAATTTGAAAAAGCCTAATGGTTTTCAAGATAGTGCAGAGTCTCTTGGAAAGACGGCTATCGAAAAAGTGCTTGGATCCTCTGACGAAAATATCTTGACTAGAATGCGTTCAATGTCTCCTGAAGAGGTGTTGGGTTTGGAGCATAGTGTTGCATTGATTGTCGATGGTTGGTTGTTCGAAGAAGATCCTATAGAGACGTTTTTGGCTGGAAAACATAATAACGTTCCATTAATTAGCGGTTACAATGATGGTGAGGGCTTGATGTTTGTGAGGCCAGCAAACGCACCCTCATCAATTCAAGAGCAGCGAGATCGTCGGACAAATCAGTTTGGTAATTTAGGAGAAGCATTGGTCAGCTATTATGTCGCTGATGACCCCAAAAATATCTATGGAAAGGAAGTAGACTATAGCAGCGATAGTGTTTTTATCAGAGCTAGTCGCGAGTTGGCTTTGGCAGGAGCCAGAATTGGCCAGCCAGATAGTTACCTGTATGTATTTGAAAGAAATCCGAACGATCCTTCAAACAGAGCATCGCATTTTATGGAGGTTCCTTACGTTTTTAATAACTTGCCTGCGCAAGCTTCAAGTGAGGATAAAGAGTTGGCTAAGTTGATTAATGACTATTGGGTTCAATTTGCGAAGACGGGGTCTCCGAATGGACCTGATTTGCCAGCTTGGCCGGCATATGATTTAGAGACTAAGCGACATCAAGTCTTGGATGTTAAAATTTCTCAAGGCGAAAATGATAGAAAAGATGAACTTGATTTGATGGATATCTATGTGCGGGACACCTACCGCAGCGCACATTGAATCAAAAAAATAAGGATTTTATAAGTGCATAAAATATTTGAGAACGTGTTAAAAGTTTGTTTGGTGAGTGTCCTCATTATAAATAATTTATGGGCACAGCAAGTTTCTCAAGATGATATTGAAGGCCAGAGAGTAGAACCCTTCCAAGTATTTGACAATCTGTATTATGTAGGATCGAGATCTGTTTCTGCATGGTTATTAGTGTCGGATCAAGGATTAATTCTTTTTGATTCACTATACGGCGACTTAACTGAATTAGCTGTAGAGGGTATTCGCAAGCTGGGTTTTGATCCAGATGATGTTAGGTATCTCATAGTCTCTCATGCGCATTATGATCATGTGGGCGGTGCTCGCAGATTCCAAGATGAGTTTGGTGCTGTTGTTATGATGACAGAAGAGGATTGGAATATGACAGCGGAGCCTCCTATTTATAGTGAATACCCAAAACCTATTCGTCATCTTTCCGCCTCGGATGGAAGTACGCTCAATCTGGGCAGGACGCGATTGAGATTTTTTAAAACACCTGGGCTTACTAGAGGAGTTCTCTCTACCAGATTTACTGTTTATGACAATGGTTACCCTCACGATGCGTTTTTGTTCGGTGGTGCAGGGCTAGATTTTACTGGAATGGAGCAGACTGAACTTTATATCAACAGTGTCAGGAGGCTAATGCAGTTAGAAGGTATAGAAGTAAATATTCCAAATCATCCGGAATCGGGAGATGTTTTTGAGCGTTATGAAATCCTTCAAAACCGGTCGGATGGAGACTCTCATCCGTTTGTAGATCCTGAGAGTTGGACCGCTTGGCTAGATCTTTTGCTCCTGAGTGCACAGGCGAAAATGGATAATGAGCGACTGGATAATTAGTGGGCCTACTTTATTCAATCTGCCAGGCAGCAAAAACTCGTCGTGCTTGACGAATCTCCTCTACGCTAAGATCTTGTTCAATTTCTTCCTTTAAGATACTTGCTTCGGGGTGTTCATTAATTTCTGATTGAGCTGCCCATGCGTGTGCCGCAACTAAATCTGAATCAACGAAGTCACCCTCCTGATACATTTTGGCGAGTGTAAAAGCGGAGTTCGCGTGGCCACTCTTGGCGGCTTGGGTTACCCAATTTATCCCTTCTGAAATATTAACCTGTGTTCCTTGTCCGTCTAAATATAGACTTCCTAAATTGAATTGAGCGTTCAGATGACCTTGCTCGGCAGCTTCTTTAGTCCACTTAAATGCTAGCTCAAAATTTTGCTCTACTCCCTGACCTGTGAAATAAAGAATGCCTAAATTATATTGAGCGAGACTGAGTCCCTCTTGTGCTGCGATGGAAAATTCTTTAAAAGCGGTATCAAAATCACCAGAAAAAGCGGCCTCAACTCCGTCCTCATAGTCAGCCAGAACCGACGTACTGGATAGGAAAAAGAAGAAAGCAGATGAAGCGCAAACAACACTAAAAATATTCTTCATAGAGCCTATTTTCTATTTTAATGAATTAAATCAGAAGCATACTTTTACTACATAAATGTCCTGAATGCATGTAATTGCTAACCTTATTTCTTAATCTATGAATAATCAATAAATTCGCTATAATGATACGTAATACGAGCATAAAGAAATCAATAAAGGTTTCCGCGGATAAAATGTAAAGCATTCCGATACCTTTGTTTAGAATATAAGCCAAATAGTAATCTACGCACCCGTAGCTCAGCTGGATAGAGTACCTGGCTACGAACTAGGGGGTCGCACGTTCGAATCGTGCCGGGTGCGCCATTCTCATAGGAAGGGGTGTCTTACCCCTTTTTCATTCGTTTTTTTATTGGTTAGGGGTGATCAAATACAAAGAAATTTGATTTTCACGCTCAAATCCTCTCCAATACTCTTTGGGAGGAAAAACTATGATAAGAGCAATCGTTTCGTTTTTTAAATTGCCATCCCTGCTCCTACTATCAATGCTTTGTAGCGCTAATGAAGGGACTATCGCCTTCGTCGGTGCCACAATTATTGATGGTACGGATGCAGAGCCGTTAGAGGATGGTGTACTAGTAGTAACTGATGGTCGAATTCAAACTGTTGGACCTCGATCTGATGTGACTTTACCTCAAGGGGCTGAGGTGATTGATGTTGCAGGCAAGTATATTATGCCGGGTTTAATTAATGCTCATGGGCATGTTGGGGCAACAATTGGCCTAAACGGCAATGGCGGGTATACACGGACTAATTTACTGAGGCAGCTGAGCTTATATGCTCGATACGGTGTTACTGCGGTAAATAGCTTAGGTGGTGATTTCGGGCAAGGTTTTCGACTTCGTGATGAGCAATTCAATAGTGATTTAAATAGGGCGCGAATCTATGTTGCTGGAAGCGTAGTAGTAGGTGATTCTGAGGAAGCCATACGTAATGAAGTTAATCGAAATGCCGACGTGGGAGCAAACTTCATCAAGGTGAGAATTGATGACAATCTGGGTTCTACCCAAAAAATTTCTCGACCTTTATTCGAGGCATTAGTCGATCAGGCACATAGAAGGAGATTGCCTGTCGCTGTGCATCTTTACTATTTGGATGACGCAAAATTCATGCTGATGACCGAAGCTGACATTATTGCTCATAGCGTGAGAGACTTGCCTGTAGATGCTCAATTCATTGATATGATGACTGCTAGCGATACATGTTATATCCCGACCTTAACACGAGAAGTATCGACATATGTCTATGAGAGCGTGCCAGACTTTTTTGAGGATCCTTACTTTTTAAAAGAGGTAGAACCTGCCATATTGGAGCAACTTTCAAGTCCTGAACGTATGTCGCAAGTTGCAGGATCACGATCTGCCCAAACATATAAGGCACAACTTCCAACGGCAATGGATAACGTTGGAACCCTGCATAGAGAGGGTATCAGAATTGCAATGGGTACTGACACCGGACCACCGGCGAGATTTCAGGGTTATTTTGAGCACATGGAGATGCATATGATGGTGGATGCCGGACTGTCGCCACATGACGCTATTAGGGCATCCACCGGAGTAGCAGCTGATTGCATAGGCATGGGTGATATAGGCACATTAGAACCAGGGAAATGGGGTGATTTTTCAATTTTAACTGAAGATCCTGTGACTGATATAAGAAACTCTCAGTCGATAGAAAGTGTCTATATCGCCGGAAACTTAGTGCCTGATGAGTAAAGTTTTTTCATAAAAAAAGCCAGCAACTGCTGGCTTTTTTGTTTCAACGACTTTGTTTAATTAAGGACACGGGTTCTCGCCGGCGACTGGAGTATCACCCGATTCAAGGAATCTGCAAGGATCCGCTTCTTCTAACGATACCCGGGTACCCATCCTTATTAAGCTCCCTGTGCTTGGTCCTTGGAAAAATTGGTAACCTTCCCTTGTCTGCATCCAAGCAGACGGCCCTCCAGCATACTTGCCAGCTGACTCGATACCGCTCTTTATTTTGTCGACAAGAGCCTCATACTCAGGCTCCCCTTGACGTCTTCCGCTGAAACTGCCCAAATCTCCGCTCGCTACGAAGACTGCGTCAACACCATCTACTCCAGCAATCTCTGCTGAGGCATCAACTCCGATTAAGGTTTCAACCATAGCTATTACCATTAAATTATCATTCCAAGTCTGCCTATAGTCGCTTCCCCATAATCTTCCATATTGACCTCCACCTTGGCTTCGACGACCTTCCGGAGGATATTTGGCAAAGTGAACCGCCTTCTCCATTTTTTCAGCATCATCGACCATTGGTACAATTAACCCCAAGGCTCCAATGTCTGTCGCTTTCTGAATATCACCCTCAGTTGCATTGGGTATTCGAATGAAGGGCACCGCTGGCGCATCTCGGCAGGCCCAGATCATCCTGGCGACATCAGTATAATTTAGAGAGCTATGCTGCATTTCTATCCAGATAAAATCAAAACCTGAGTTTGCCATTGCGCAGTAGATATCCGGATCAGGTGTATCGACCGTTCCACCAACCACCTGTCTGCCTTCAGCAAGCTTAGTTTTGACCGTGTTGTACATCCTAGTATTTTGCGCCTGACTTGGTAAAAACCAAGCTAGACTTAGTAGGAAAACTAAAACAAGTCGAAATAGTCTCATTTTCAATGCCTCTTGTTATTGTTTGTAAACTCTAATTAGTTAATTAACTTTTAGATAGTGCCAGAATTTAAAGATTATTACATCTGTGAAATCATCGGAGCACGTTTGCTCCCAACTGATTTCTCTTGAATTTGTTCCCGACGCCGCGCTTCTCCAAGTCGAGCTAACTCGGCTCGATTACTTTCGTTAACATGAAGATATTCGTCTCGCCAGCTGTTTTCCTCAGACCAGGTGCATTCTGAGCGCAATATAGTATTTCCTTCAGAAGCCTCTTCCAGCAATGAAATAGCCTGATAGATAATCTCCATCTGCATCTCGTTATCGTAGGGTTTACCGCAAGGATTACCTAAGGGAAAGTCGGTATAAAGATATCTCGGTATTCCACAGTGGCTAACTATGTCATACGCCGAGCCAATTACCAGAGTTGGAAGACCATTTTCTTCTAGATGGCGAGCAACCAGACTCACGGTCTGGTGACAGACTGGTCACAATGGAACGAGTATTGCTACGTCTACTTCATCTTCCCGTAACCTTTTAAGTATCTCTGGCGCATCTCTTTCCATGGTGTTTTTTTGGCTGTAATCGGTGGGAAGAGAATGGAAACGAGAAGCTAAATCCTTAATCTTTCCTTCGCCTTTGAGCATATTTAATTGTTGGATGGGTAAAAAGCTTGAAATATCGTTGGTATGAGTTACAGCCTTATGCCAGGACAACTCTTCGGTATACATAGTCTCAGGTATTGGTGTTACGGGATTAGAGTAAATATCTCGCCGCTCACGTCCTTGCTTTGTGTCTGGCATCGCTGTTGTTACAAGTCCAACTCTACTGTCCTTCAGTGACTTAGTTAATTTGTTAAATGGTGTTTGATCATTATGTGCCCAGCGATAGGGTTCTTGATAACCTTGAGCAGAGTAATAATCGCGAGTGCGCTGCATATAAGGAACGTCGTAGACTTCTTTCACCTGTTACTCCCCGATAAAACTCCGTAAATCCTCTAAAGCATAACTCTTTATGACATCAAGAAAAAGTGTTGGAAGCTTCGAGTCTGATTGATTCCTGACGCAGCTGCTCGGTTTTAATACTCTCTTGGAGTGCCTGATGGCGGCGGAACGGTCGTTCGTGTTAATCTCAGCAGACGATATGGACTGGGGGTAATAAATGAATATTTTGCCATTACTTGGGAAAGTAAAATATATTTTTGTTTTTGCTATTACAATTTTAATTTCAACGAGTAACTACTCGCAGGAGAGAGGGATGTCTGAATCGCCGGTGGACGGGGTCACTTTCAGATTTATTGAGGCAAACGACATACGCATGCGTATTGCTGAGGCGGGTGATAGTGGTCCTCTCATTCTTTTTGCTCATGGGTGGCCTGAGTCATGGTATAACTGGCGCTACCAGATGAGTTACTTTGTTGAATCGGGTTATCGAGTCGTTGCTCCAGATATGCGTGGATATGGAAGGACTGATGCGCCTGAAGATGTAAATGAGTATGATATTCGAAAATTAACTGATGATATGGTAGGTGTTCTTGACGCAATCGGCGAAGAAACTGCTGTAATGGTTGGTCATGACTGGGGGGCTATAGTTGCATGGAATGCCGTTTTAATTCATCCGGATCGTTTCTCTGCCCTGGTCGCTATGAGCGTTCCTTATGGCGGACGACCATCGGTATCTCCCATGGTCGGTTGGAAAAACTCTTTTAATGATAATTTCTTCTATATCTTGTATCACAATGAAGATGGAGGTGTTGCTGAAGCTGAGTATGACAGCGATCCTATGGGCATAATCAGCCGTCTTTACTTATCTCCAGACTCAGCAAGACAGGCCCCTATGATAACTGATCCTGCTCGGTCGGCTGGAGGATTCATCGGGCGGCTGGGTGCACCAATGGGATTACCGGATTGGCTTACTCAGGAAGATTTAAACTATGTAGTGAGTGAGTTTGAATTCTCTGGTTTTCGGGGCGGGGTAAATTATTATCGAAATTTCCATAGGAATTGGGAGATAACGGAAGATTTGTCTGACTCAAAAGTAGAAGTACCGACTCTATTTTTAGCGGGTGAGCAGGATGTAGTCATAGCTGGAGCTAACGTTGAACAACTAACAGGTTCAATGAGTAGGGTGGTGAATGATCTGAAGGATGTAGTTTTACTGCCAGGTATTGGCCATTGGGTTCAGCAGGAAGCACCAGACGAGGTGAATCAAATCATGTCAGACTTTCTCACTGAGATTAATATAGTCCCCTAAAACTCACGTAATAACTAGCCTCAGTATTCCCATACTGTCCCAAAGTGTGTCTGGGGCTAGCTACAGAAAAAATGGGATGAAGTAAAAATTGTATTCGATAGTTAGCTCAGAGTATGAATCCAGACACTTAGAGATATTCGGAGCTTGGATTCAGAGCGAGTGGGGGATAGTAAGTACTTATACGGGCACTGCGGAAGGAATTCCTATACCAGTACCAATACTAGCAATTGAAGGTGAGGAGTTATTGGGCGGCCTTGGATTCACTGTCTTTGCAAAGCCTGATAGTAAAAAAAATGGTATTTGGATAAATACTCTATTGGTTGCTCCTAAACACAGAAAAAAAGGCATTGGCAGTCAATTAATAAAGGCTGCAGAATCTCACGCCATCTCTACTAAGGTGCATGAACTATTTGTATATACTGATAAACAAGGTCTATACGAGAAGCTTGATTGGACCATTGTTGATGACACGAAAGAATCCAAAGTTTTGAGAAAGACTTTGACTAAATGTGGACAGGCAGAAGACTAAAAATCAGAAAAGAATGAGTCGCAATAGGACCCTATTTCTTAAACAGAGAGAGTTAGTTGTTAGAGCGAAGAAAACTCGTAACCTGATCATTAATAAATTGCGCATCCTCTTCAGAATTTCCAGCTCCTGCCATGTGACCCCATAGTGAGGGTATTACGACAAAATTAGCATCTGGTATTCGTTCAGCTTCCCATTTTAGAGCTTCTATGTGAAAGTACTGATCTGTCTCGCATGCCATGTATAAAATGTCAGACTTGATTGAGGCGAGCGCTGCTTCACTATCACCATTAAATCCCGCAGTTTTGCCTACGTCATTGCGTTGCCAGGTGATTGCCAGAGCGATTAAATTATTGGCATCCCAAGACTTAACAAAAGTTTGAAAGAATTCAATAAACCCTTGGGGGCTCTCCAAACCCATATCTCGGTATAAGCCCAACCGAAACCACTCTTGGGAAGTCCCCCAAGCCGCCCAGTGGGTCCCACCTGCCTCTAATCCTAGGATAGGAGGATCAATATATGAGCCACCCATATAGGCTGCGTCAGTCATGATCGCACTCTTGAAACCTTCAAGACGAACACTGCCGTGCGGATGCTCAATGGCGGAGCCGCAAATTCCGACGGTTTTCCTTATAAAATTTGGATAACTTACTGCCCATTGGAAAGCTTGTTGTGCACCCATCGAAAACCCCACTATTGCAGAAGCTTCACTGACCTCAAATACTTCTGTTAGGAGTCGATATTGAGCGGTTACGTTATCTCGAATTTCTATCGTTGGAAAATTTTTTCCGTTAAAGGGTGCAGGTGTGTTACTTGGCGAACTTGAATAACCATTCTGGAACATATCTGTGGCGACTATAAAGTACGTATCGGGCGAGAGAGCCTTATCTTCCTCTATCAGAAAATCAAAACCATGATGATCACCAAGGTATGCCGATGGAACTAATACAAGATTATCTTTTTCTTCATTCAGAGCTCCATGAGTGACGTAGGACAGGAAGGCGGATGGTAAAATCTCACCATTCTCCAGCTGAAAGTCTCCTAGCTCAAAAATTTGATGTTCACCATCAGAAAAAGAGACTCCTGACAAAAGCAGAGCAAACAAGCCAAAGACTCGTATTAACTGTTTTTTCATATTTACTACCTCATTCGTTCTGAAAAGACGCTCATCTATAATGACCAATAATGTAAGGAAGAGTTGAAAGCGACTTATCTAATGATTGCATTTTATCCGCTGTTACTCGTGGCGACAGAATAAAAGATGTCAATTAACGAACATCTTTTATGGCGCTATAAGGTAGAGACCAAAGATCTTTGTTTCCAAAACCCCCAGATCGCTCGGAGTCAAAAAAGAAAGTTTCAAAATTTGGAGAAAAGGCGGGACAGCGGTCATGTTGGTCTGAGTTAACTTGGGCACCGAGGTTTGTCAGCTCACTCCAGTTACCGTCTGCATCGCGTGTCGTAACGAAAATATCCTCTCCACCAAAGCCATCATCTCTAGTGGTTGTAATATAAAGCGATTTTCCGTCCGGAGAGGGAAGGGAGTGGTGCTCGCTTGCCGCTGTATTTATATTAGGTCCAAGATTCTTAGCCTCTTGCCATATACCATCGACTCTTTCCGATGTCCAGATGTCGTTGCCCCCAAAGCCACCGGGTCGTGTCGATGTCCAGTAGGCTATCTCCCAGTCATCCCCGGAAAAATATAGACAATGATCCGCATAGGCGGAGTTAATCGGAGCGTCCAAATTGGTGGGTGATGACCACTTGCCATCGACATAATCACTTACCCAAATATCCATGCCACCTTTGCCGCCAGGTCTATTGCTCATAATGAAGAGTTGCTGACCATCTGGAGATAAAAGGGGTTCCACCTCAAGGTGTTCTCGCGTGCTTACCTCCGAGACAATTGAAGGCTCACCCCAATCCCCACCTTCTAGATGACTAACACAAATATCTGAACCCTTTTCGCCCTCACGATCGAAACAATTAAAGTACATAGTTTGTCCATCGGCGGTGAATGTTGGTTCTGCGTCCCTTGCTGCTGAGTTAATCACTGGGCCAAGGTTAACTGGGGCTTGTGTTTGCGACAGGGCAGTTATTGCAGGAAAAGCCAAGATGAAAAATAAGATTCGCTTAAAAATATTTAGCATGTCTGTTTCCTAATTAATGAATACTAAAAACATAAAACCGCTGGGGAAAACTTATCTCACCATAGTGGTAAAAGCGGATAGTAACTCTTTTGTGCTCACCTTAACTGCTATTAAGTCTCTAAGATGGAATCCAGAACAAAAACTTCGACAGTCCCGTCAACAATTCCATCATGCGACATAGCTTCAGCGGTATCGGGTGATTGTAATATTTCCATAAAAGCATCCAAGTCATTCGTTTCAAAGCATGCTGCACCTTTATTGCTCTCACCTGCTCCGTAGTAAGCAACTGTCACTCCCTGCCTTTTGAATAAATCGGCATGCGTAGCAAACCCAGTTTTCCACCGCTCAATATCCTCAACCTCTGCTTTTACAATCACTTTTGTCATAGCTTCTTCCTAAACATAATTAGTTAATAGCATTCACATTAACACTATAGCTCGAAGATACTACAGAAGCTCGCTACTAAGAAACTGCTTTGTCGTCAGGATGGGTATGTTAAAAGCTTACACCATCTTCAGAAACCCGGAGTGCTCTCGTCGCACCGAGTACGCTTCCATTGCTGTCATACTGAGGATTCACCATTATA
>CACJAW010000041.1 GCA_902591495.1 uncultured Pseudohongiella sp. | reverse complement strand
CTACTAGAGCTTTTTGAAGCGAAAACCAGTGAAAGGCAAGGGAGGGCGATTGATAATGATTCCTCCAGTTCGATGGAGAAAAAAAAGAAGGAGGGTTATTTCTGACATGACCACTGAAAGCCAGCCTGATAAAGAATCTCACCTAAGGTCAATTTTAAAAGCCCTCTCGTGGAGAATAATCGCTACTACAACGACGACAGTTATTACCTACCTTATTACAGGACAAGTCAGCGTTGCTCTGTTAATTGGAGTCATTGAGTTTTTTTCAAAATTTTTGCTCTACTATCTCCATGAAAGACTCTGGCAGTTAATACCTCGGGGTATGGTTCGAAAAATTATAAGTTCAGAATAAGATTATAAAAATTTATTTGAGATGAATGACTTAATAAAAAAAGTTGACGAGTATATAAATTCGCAAGCTAACCTAGACTTGCTGCGTTTTATTACTTGTGGTTCTGTGGATGACGGAAAAAGTACGTTGATAGGAAGGGTTTTATACGAAGCGCAACTTATTTTTGAAGATCAGGTGACTAGCCTCAAGAGAGAATCAAAAAATCAAGGGTCTCAAGATGGTGATATTGACCTTGCTCTCCTAGTGGATGGATTAGCTGCGGAAAGGGAGCAAGGAATCACTATTGACGTCGCATACCGTTTCTTTGCTACAGAACGTCGAAAGTTTATTGTTGCAGATACTCCAGGACACGAGCAATACACTCGTAATATGGCTACCGGAGCTTCTACCGCGGAAGTTGCAGTAATTTTAATCGATGCGTCTAGCGGGCTAATGCCTCAGTCTTACAGGCACTCGTTTATTTGCTCTATTCTTGGAATCAAGCGTGTTGTGCTTATCGTTAATAAGATGGACCTAGTAGATTTTGATCAGTTTGTTTTTCAAAAAATTGTCTTGGACTATGAGACTTTTGCAAAAGATCTAGATTTTGAAAGCATTACCCCCATACCTGTTTCAGCATTGCATGGTGATAATGTTATTGAACGGTCAAGCAGGATGAAATGGTATAGCGGACCTACGTTTATAGGTCTTTTAGAGACAATAGATATAAGTAATTTAAGCAAATCGCAGTATTTTAGAATGCCGGTTCAATGGGTAAATAGGCCTAACCAAAATTTCCGAGGTTTTTCAGGGACGGTTGTCTCTGGCGGGGTTACGATCGGTGATACAGTCAAGGTCTTGCCATCGGGCGAGACAGCAGACGTAAAAGATATCACTTTGTACTCTGGGAGCAAAAATCAAGCGCTCACTGACGAGGCTGTTACCCTAGTATTAAGTAAAGAGATAGATTGCTCTAGGGGAGATATTATTGTTCAAGGTGATAGTCCCATAGAGGTTGCGGATCAGTTTCAAGTCAATCTAGTTTGGCTCGACTCTGAGCCTGGCCACCAGGGGAGATCTTATTTAATTAAAACACAAGTAGTTCAAGGTGGAGCAAGACTTAGTGAAATAAAATTTAAGTACAACATTAATAATTTGGATCATCTTGTTACAAAGCAACTAAACTTAAATGATATCGGAGTCGCAACAATTAGTTTGGATAAGGCAGCTCCCTATGAATCCTATAAAGACAATAGGGCTCTCGGCTCTTTTATACTTATTGATCGCTATACAAATGCCACCGTTGCAGCGGGCATGATTAATTTTGCCTTGCGGCGAGCACAGAATATCCACGTTCAAAATTTAGGAATAAACAAAAATGCCAGAGAGATTCTTGGGGGACACAAGGCTCGGGTTTTATGGTTCACAGGTTTAAGTGGGTCTGGTAAGTCGGCTATTGCTAATGCTTTGGAAGGGAGATTGCATAAGCGCGGCTATAGGACCTATATTCTTGATGGAGATAATGTTAGACATGGCTTAAATCGAGATCTTGGCTTCAGCGTTTCGGATCGGGTTGAAAATATAAGGAGGATCGCTGAAGTAGCCAACCTCATGGTAGATGCGGGACTTATAGTTTTGGTTTCTTTTATATCGCCATTCAAAGCGGAAAGAGATATGGCAAGAAGATTATTTGACGATGGTGAATTTGTCGAAGTTTATGTAGACACTCCTCTGGAAGAAGCAGAAAAGCGAGATGTAAAGGGTTTGTATGCAAAAGCGAGACGGGGTGAGCTGCCGAATTTTACAGGTATAGACAGCCCATACGAAGCACCAGAGAACCCCGAAATCCGTTTGGATACAGACAAAAATTCGATAGAGGAGTCTGTTGAGGATATCGTTAAGTTTTTGCGGTTAGAGTAAGTCCCAATAATTTTAGTGAAAAATTAAGAATATTCAGGAAAAAAGATGTCTGTTCCGAGTGAAAAAAATTTGAATCGTGAAGCCGGTATTATTATCGAAAAAATCCATGCTTATATGGATCAGGGAAAGAAGGTTTTTGCTACTTGTTCTTTTCAGTCGCAAAGTTTACCGCTATTGCACATGATAAGTAGAGTCAACAGAGGTATCCCCGTCTATTACACAAACACCGGATTTTTATTTTCTGAAACTATCAGATTTATAGATCAGGTTCGTGTTCAATTAGGTCTTAATGTTATCGCCTTGCGCCCAGATTTTCCAAAAATGAAACAACTTGATAGATCTGGGAGATTTCTTTATGCGTCTGATCCTGATCATTGTTGTTATTTGAACAAAGTAAAACCCTTGGAGCCTGTATTAATAGAAAAAGACATCTGGATTAACGGCATTAGAGCCGATCAGAGTGATGTAAGAGCCGCGATGGCAGAGGAAGAACCGGCTCAGCATAATTGTAAGCGATTTCATCCGATGTTGGGGTGGACTTCTAAAATGGTTTACTACTACCGACAGTACAATGGGCTCCCAGAGCACCCTTTAGAGTCACAAGGATACAAGAGCATAGGTTGCGAGCCATGCACTGCAAAATCTTTTGGTGATCATAATGAAAGAAATGCGCGCTGGTTTGGCATGAACAAGACAGAATGTGGTCTTAACACAACTTTGATAGCAAAGGGCGGCTAGCATGAAAATTCTTCTAACCGGTGGGGCGGGTTATATAGGAAATGAATTGGTGTATCGACTGTCGGAGGAGGCAGGAATTGAGGAGATACTCGTTTATGATAATTTGCGTAAGGGGAATTATAATCTATTTACGGGTCTGCGAAAGGTTCCCGGTAAGAATGTTAGATTTCTGCAAGGCGACATACTTGATTCCCGGACTCTGCGTTCGGCGATGAAGGGGGTTGATCTTGTTATCCATTTAGCGGCAAAAGTGCCTACACCGTATGCTGATCAGGATCCTCATGACTTTGAGCAGTCGAATCATTGGGGTACGGCAGAAGTTGTTTACGCTGCGGAAGAAGAGAGCGTTGGACGATTCATATATTTAAGTAGTCAGTCTGTATATGGTCATGGGGACATCAAAAGCACTGAGCATCCCAGAGTACCAACTAGCTATTATAGTATTTCAAAAATGCGTGGTGAGGAACACGTCCTAAGGTTGATGGAGAAAATATCTGTACAACTTGTGCGTTGCGCAAATGTTTACGGTTATTCAAAAAATTTACGTGTTGAAACTGAAATTAATCAACTAATTTTTGATGCGCACTTTACCAATCGCGTTTCTATCCATGGTGATCCGGAGTTCACTCAGACATACATTAGTTTGTATCGCCTTGTGGAAGTCTTAGCGCAAATGGTTAATAAAAATGTGGAGTCGGATGTTTATAACCTCTCTCATCTCAGCGTTTCTTCCATGGATATGGTTGAAGGGTTAAAAGTTATTTACCCTGGGTTAGAGACGATATTTGTTGACCAACATATTCCGCTGCATGATCTTAAAATGGAGTGTGACGGGCGTTTGGCGCCTTTGTTGCCGAATGACACAAGCATAGTTCAAGACCTTCAGAAATTTAAAGAGCTATTTACCTTTTAATCTGCCTGAGCGAGCAGCAAGCGCAGGATCTAGTCGACCGCCCAAGAGAAAATGAAATCCAGTGGGTCATGACTTATCTTGAGTAAGTTACCAAAACAAAATTCTAGTGTGCTAATCTCAAAAAAGATTACTCATTCATTCTTGAAACCACTCCTATTCTGGTCTCGGGATTGGCATCATCACCCGGGTCATGAAAGAAGCCCGCCGCTACGCTAACCGAAACTGCTGGACTGGTCTCGGTGACACAGGCAATCACATGATTATCCGGGTCATCATCGCCCAGTGAGAGCGGAGTTACGCGATTGCCGTTTTCAAGCAGGATCGATATCGCTGTTCGCTGGGCCTCGTCAAGATCGGCACCCGCAGGCCCAGTAACTCCTCCTTCCCAGGTTAGCTGCAGGGCTTGAGAGGTATCGGCCGGGCATTCCCCTTCAAGACCTGAAGTATCGGGAGCGAAGCGCTCGGCAAATACTAGACTGGGCCCAGCTGCGAGGTTCGTCACCTTTTCAATTTTCAAGCCCGCCAGTGAATTTCCATCGACATCTTCGAGCTGTCCCACTATCTCAACGCTAAGCGGCAGTGAGTCGCCAACACTAAAGGGCCCTATAAGTAGCACGGTACGCTGTTCGAGAGTTTCTATCGCGGGTCGCAATGTCGCACACAGTGGAGTCACAATTTCACCCGAGGTCGTCTTAACAGCAAAGGCTGCGGCAGAAACTGATGCACTGTTTATCTGCACAGAAAAGGTAACGGGCATTCCATCCTGACCGCGAGCCGGAGGCAATCCACATAATCGAATTGCTAGTGGTGGCAAGGGATCGAGCCCGTGATACGCAGACAGAATGCGAATCTCATTCTCACTTTCCCTTACATTTTCCTGTGCACTCGCCGCAACGAAAAAACAGAGAAAGGGTATTGCTGTGAATAGTTTCATTATCTATCTCCACACTATGTGCGGCAGTGCCGGCACTCAAAGAACTAGCGAATCAGGGCTCTTAACTGTAAACCCTCAACCGAACTGCTATGTCTCCACCTGAAATCCCTACCGCAAGTGAGCCTTGAATCACCGATCACAAAAGAGGACAACAGCTTGATCCCAAGATAGCTTTTGTACCAACCCTACACCCGGTACAAGTTAGTCAGCTTCAGCCAATGCTTTCATCGCTCCCAGTGCATTGGTAAACATGCCACGACGCCGTTCAATATCTGCATCTTTCGCAGCCTGATCTGCTAGGTTTGATACATCATAAGTTAGGGTATAAAGCATCTTTGACGTACCGTCTGTCACTGGTCTTGCTTCCATAAACCCGTGATAAAGATTGTAGAACTCCCCTTCAACCACCGGCTGTGTATAACCATAGGAAAGCTCGGTTTGCGCCACCATGATCTCGATTATGCGGCCATCCAGAAGTGAGCGCACTGATCCCATTCCGCCATCGCCAGATGTAATCTCACAGCGCAATCCTAACCACTCACTAATGGCACAGTAATCACCGACCTTCTCCCAAACTTCTGCCGCAGGCTTGTTAATGTCAATCTCCATATCAATGGTGACATATTCCTGTGCTACCGATGCTAAGGTAGATGCAAAAGCTGCAATCACAAGCACTGATTTTAATATCCGGCGCATAGATTCTCCCTCAAAAATAAAAGTGTTTTTAGATAACTCAGTATATAACTATCTACTTATTCAATCACAATGATTTAATCGAAGCATGATCCAATGGAATTGTTAACCATGAAAATTTAAACGTGAATAGTAATGACCGCATCGCAAACAGTCCCAGACAAGTCAAGGACATGTCATACAAGACAGGATGTGACTTAAAATATGTAACGCAGAATTCAAAGGAGGTTTTAAGGAGCATCATTTCCACACAACACCCCACATTAAATTTCTACTTTTTATTTTTTAATTTTTTCTAATTCCACTTTAATGTATGAAGGATGGTACAACTAATATTAATGATGACAAAAAGGGGTTCCCCCCTATGAATTTATAATGGGGCTATGAAGTGGTGGTATAAGGTAAAAAATCAATCTGAATGGGTTTATTCGTAGGTCAGTTAATAGGAAAATCCATTTAAATCTCTACAGATCACGTATTAAGTGCTTCATCGATACCGCCCGCTGGCACCTCTCAATCAAACAAACACATCTAAACCTTGAAATTGTGTATACCTAGATGATGTCTGAAAGGTGTCCGCTACTGTCACCAAATTTTTTCAATGGAACATCAAGCCCATCGGCAATTGATAGCAACATATTAGTCATTGGAGTTCCATCTGGCACTCGTAAGTGTCTACCACCCTTAAGTTTGCCGCTAGCTCCCCCGACAATTACAGTCGGTAAATTATTATGCAAATGGGCGTTAGAGTCGCTCAAACTCGAGCCATATAACACTACCGAATTCTCTAATATGGAACCGGTATCGTCTGCAGAATCCCGCAATTTTCCTAATAGATAGGAAAACATCTCGACATGGTACTGATCTATGCTTTGCAGCCGCGCCATACGAACAGGATCATTCTGGTGATGCGAAAGGCCATGATGAGCATCAGGAACACCGATGGAAGGATAGGCACGATTGCCTCCCTCGCGGCTAAACATGAAGGTTACAACGCGCGTTAAATCAGCCTGAAATGCGATGGCGATGAGATCACTCATGATTTTTAAATGATCTTCAAAAGAAGGCGGGATTCCCTCTGGTCTATCGAGAGCTGGCAACTCGGCTGCCTCCCTTTGTTCGACATTTTGGATACGACGTTCCACCTCGCGGACCGAATCAAGATAGTCAGAAAGTTTACTTCTGTCTGCCGCTCCAAGTTTTGGCGCAAGGCGTTGTGTATCTTGAAGAACGAAATCTAGCAGGCTTCGGTTCTGCTTTAGTTGCATGGCGCGTGCTTTCGGATCGGTGGTTTCTCCATCACCAAACAATCGCTCGAATACCCTTCTTGGGTTCGTTTCATAGGGAAGCGGTGTTGTAGGGGAACTCCAGGAAATTGTGTTGCTATATGCACAGCTGTAACCAGAATCACAGCCACCCACCATCCTGACATCTTGCAAACCAATCTCTAGTGAGGGTAGCGGTGTGGTCTGACCGATTTGTTGAGCAATCGCCTGGTCTATTGACTGGCCATTACGAATATCCGCACCGCGAGTTTTCTTAGGGTGCGCTCCAGTTAACCAGCTTGCGCCAGCTCTCGCGTGATCGCCGGGCCCATCACCCAAAGCCTCACCATTTTTATGGTCAAGTCCACTTATAACAACTGTTTGATCCTGAAAATTTCTTAACGGACTCAACGTTTTTGAAAGATCAAAATTGTTACCGGTCTCGGTTGGGGTCCAATCTTTCATGATTATCCCATTGGCAGTGTAAACAAAGGCTGCTCGTGTGACAGGTTTAGCGGCTGACGCAAATGCCGGTGTCATCGCATCCAGGTAGGGAAGAGCAATAGTTGCCCCAACACCATGCAGGAAAGTACGGCGGGACAGGTGCTTTTTAGTTACCATCTCAAGCCTCCGGAACAGATCTCATACGAAAGGGTACACTACCCACAATACCACCTACAAGAGCAGAAAACCGATAGTCGGACGCCTCAACTGTTCGGCGAATCTCCCTGAGTGTGGACCGGTCAGAAGGCTCAAGCCCCCTTCCTATGGCATAGGTCAGTAATTTCTCTGCAAAAGTCTCAACGAATTCGTCTTTCCTCATCATAAGAACATTACGCAACCCATCAATTCCATCAACAACTGTGCCATCTGGCAGAGACCCGGTGTCATCAACTTCCAAGCCATGTTCAGTCACTCGCTTTCGACCAACCGCATCAAATGATTCCAACGCAAAACCAAGTGGATCAAGTCGGTCGTGGCAAACAGCACAGGCTGCGTTTGCTCGATGCTGTTCTAAAGCCTCTCTCAAACTTCCCGCCGATATTTCAGCGGAATCGTCAAGCGCAGGGACATCAGGCGGGGGCGGGGGGGGGGGTGATCCAAGTAGATTTTCCAAAACCCACTTACCTCGGAGCACTGGTGATGTTCGAGTCGGATAGGAAGTGACCATTAAAATACTACCCTGACCAAGCAAGCCACCTCTACCTGTGCCGATAAGTGGCACGCGTCTAAAATAGCCTCCTTCGACGCCGTCTATTCCATAGTATTCAGCGAGTCGCTCATTAACAAAAGTGTAATCAGCATCAATTAAATCAAGAATACTACGATCTTCCTTGATCATATTTGCTATGAATAACTCCGTCTCTTGTTGGAATGCATATCGTAGTGAATTATCGAAATAATCGTATCGCTCTGGGTCTGGGGTCCAATCTTGCACATTCCGCAGATGCAACCACTGCCCACCGAAATTATCTACTAAAGCCCTAGCCTTTGGGTCGGTCAACATGCGGTCAATTTGCGCTGACAAAATTTCAGGTTTCTTTAGATTACCCTCTTCTGCAATTAACAATAATTCTTCGTCTGGGATACTGCTCCAGAGAAAAAAGGAAAGGCGAGATGCAAGATCGATATCAGACAACTCATAGATCTCGTTTACGTTGCCGCCCTCTGGCAAAGCTGGCGATCTATAAAGAAAGCGCGGCGATACTAACAGTCCACTCAGCGCCATTTCGATACCATGTTCGAAACTACCACCGTCCTTTCTTCCTTCCGAAAAAAGACCAATTAGGGGATTGATATCTTCCGCAGTCACGGGGCCGCGATAACCCCTGCGGGCAAGATTGGATAAAATCTTTCTTGCGCAATCCTCCTCTTGATCTACGTCCGCGGGACGGCAGATGAAAATTCGTTCTTGGCTCTCTTTAATCCCGACCCTTGTTGTTGCGTAGGGACCACCAATCAATGCATAGTCAACCGAGTAGTTGAACGCGCTATTCAGATCTCCTTCTGAACTAGTTTCTGGAATCAGGTACTCGTTTAAGAAACCCGCTGCAATTTCATGCTCACCAGCCTCAATCGTCAGGGGGATTTCGTACAGTCGGGTACCTTGTTGGGCCTCCAAATTACTGAAAGCGGAATCAATTAATTTTATGCGCTCTCCATCAACCCGAACATCAAGTTGCGGTGATGGCATGTGGGGCATACGGCGCCCTCTAACTCTAATTGTTATTGTGTAATCTGCATAAAAAGGGAATACATGTTTGAACAGAATACCCCCACGCTCATTCTGAGGAAGCCCATCGATAGCTTCGTTTTGAGTCCCAGCCTGTGGTGCGTATCGTTCGACTATAGGCTTAGGGGTCAGGGTGCCCACGGCAAGACGACTAGCTCGCCGAGCCGCTGATATATACTTTTCAATATGCAAAGGCGATACAGTTAGCACATCTCCTATGTTATCAAAGCCATAGCCTGAGTCGTCGGCCGGTAAATCCTCAGAGTGATCGAGATCTATCCCCAACAAATCTCTTATTGCATTACTATACTCCGCTCGATTGAGTCGATGGATCGCGGGAGAACCCGGATTTGGATTATCACTCGCGTGTTCGTCTAGCCGAGCTTCTAACCAAGAGACTAGTTCGAATCTAGCTGACTCTGACGGCCTAGGCATTCCCGTGGGTGGCATTTCGCCGCTGGCCAGGCGTCGCAAGACTTTTTCAAGTGCACTTGCGTGCCTGCTAAGTTCAGAAGCAGTTACACCCTCTAAACTAAAATCTGCTGTTCGAAGGGTTTCGTTATGACATACAACGCAATACTGCTGAAGTGTATTGTCGAGGATCTGGCTAGTGGGAATTTCGGCCGCGCGTTGTGCGAAAGTCATCGCAGATGAGAAGCTTAAGAATGGCATCGCAACCGTTAGTAGCCTGTGGAGTATTTGCCTCATAACAATTGATGATATAGCATCCAGTTGTTATGGGACAACTCCTACATCTCCCGATAGTACTCACTTTTTCAATGGCTTCTTTCGTTGCCCTTGGACAACCTAGCAATGACACTCAACGAACCTATGAGCTCATTGAGGCGGTTCAACGTGTCAGTTACAAAGAGGTCAAACAGCTTTTACAATCTGGTGTGGATGTAAAAGTCTCTCGGACAGACGGATCAACGGCGCTGAGTTGGGCGGCACAAAGACCTAATATTCAAATTGTAACAGCACTGCTAGAAGCTGGCGCCGACCCAAATAGCCAGGATGAAAATGGCGAAACTCCCCTTATTTTGGCTAGCGCGCGTGGTGATTTTCGAATTGTAGAGGCACTGATTAATTCGGGTGCAGACGTTACAAAAAAAAGATGGAACGGCGAAACACCGCTCCATGCGGCAATATTTAGCGGTAATTTAAAGGTTGTCCAATTATTGGTTGAGCGTGGTGCAGATGTTAACGCAGCCGATGCGCGCATGGGGCAAACACCACTGATGCGGGCGGCAGCTGGTGGTAAAAAAGAAATAACGCGGGCTCTTATTGCAAATGGAGCAGACCTAAACTCTATTTCAACTGGAGGTTTTCAACCCATACATTTCGCTGCTCTTTACGGTCAGAAAGAGATAGCTGAAATTCTTATTGATGAAAATGCTCAGTCCCAGATTGCGGTGAGCGAGCTCGGTAGTCCATTTTTAATTGCATTAAGCGAAGGTCATGAAGCGGTTGCTCGGCTCCTGCTTTCTGATGAGGTTGATGTCAATGTGCGTAATTCGGAGGGTACTACGCCACTTCATGAAGCCGCAGGCGCTGGTATGCTCAATCTAACTCGCGATCTAATTGACAGAGGTGCAGATATTTCCGCGTATCTTGATGAAATACCCGGAAACGTTTATGAACCTGGTCGCACTGGAGGGATAACCCCTTTCCTAGCGGCAGCTCGAGGGGGTCATGTAGATGTTATGAACTTGCTATTATCAAAAGGAGCCAGCCCTGATGAGACATCCGCCGATGGAGCTGGCTCGGTAATGTTCGCAACACGCAGCTTGAATATTGAGGCTGTGCGTCTCTTGGTAGAAATGGGCACTGATGTGAATGCAACTCCAGCAAATAATCCTTCTGCACTGCACATAGCAATCAGATTCGGAAAAAATCGAATAGTTCAGTACCTGGCTGATAAGGGTGCTGATTTTGATTTTCGGGACCACAATAACCGAACACCCTTACAAGAAGCTGAATTTGAAGCGCCGATTAGTACCATCGAACTAATGCAACGTCTCTCAGTCGGGCGTAATAATTGAGCAAGAATGCGTTTTCGGTATTGAAGGGTATCCCAGTAAATTTTTCTTTTCCAAAGGTATTGCGGTTCATTTGACGCCTTTGCGATTCTTGAGAGTAAACCAAATAAAGAAAAGTGTAATTATAGTTCCCAAAACCAACGTACCGAGCGTCAGCAATCTTGAAAGATCAATTAACTGAGCTCGGTTGTCCGCTTCCAAAAAAGCAAACATTTCAGAACGGTATCTGGTCACGGCTCCTTGAGCCAGTAGCCATCGACTGATCATGTTTACCGAAAAAGCTGTATACATAAGCGCCAGTATCGCACTAAAACCTGGAGTAAGTGTGCGAGAGCCTAGATGACAAGCTATGATTACCGCAAACGTTGCGCTTATCCAAAATTCAAAAAATCTATCTTGTGTCTCCATTGCCATATAAAAAAGTTCAACCGCATCGTGAAGCGATAAAGTTCCAATTTCAGCCATAGCTAACTCACTTTTTTTAAAACTCACTAATATGTATCGGGCCGGTAACCATTAAGATTAAACAAGACTCAAGATCTCATTCAAGGATATACTTACTTTACCACCGTAGATTCTTTTCGCTGCGACATCTTATATTAATTTCTCCGATGGGAAATGGAGGAAGACACAATGAAAAATTTCCAGATCGCGATGATCTCTTTGTTATGTCTAATATATAGCCTGCCACAGATGGGCAGAGTATTTGCTGACGCGGTGTATGATCCCAGCACAAACACAATTACTTTATCTCATTTGCTTGCTGGAGATGGCTCCAACCAAACAGAATCTATTTATGCAACTAATATCAAAATAACCGCTAGTGAGGTTCGCAGCGAAGGGCTGTCTTGGCCTCCCTTTATCCACCCGTCGCCGTGGCCAGCAGAGATAGATTATTTCGATATGAAGAACCAGGAACTCACGATTTCCTACATAACTACGCCCGACCAGTCAATTGAGCGGAGAAATATAGTCATCAAGATTGGTTCTGTGCTGAGTTTTGATTACTCAGAATCAATAGCCGCCGGGGTCTCAGACTTCAGATTCAGATACGTTTTGGACGAATCTCTTCCGATCGAATGGAGAAACGAATTTGAGCAGATCATGACGAACCTTCAGAGAGATATACCTATTCTCGCAAAGCCTAGCTGGTACAGCATACCGATATTTGCTTGGAAAAGTGATACCGAGGCTCCTCTCCCTTTCATAAGGGGTGCTTGTATTTGCGGTGGCGGTGAAGGTGGCTCTTTCACATGGATGAGCCTTGAAATTTCTGCTTGGGAGTTTGAAAATGATGCTATCCACAGATATAGCGTAGTCCCCCATGAATATTTTCATGTTTGGCAGAAAAGCCATGCACCGGATGTGATGGAAATAAAATGGTTGTCAGAGGGCGCAGCAGCGACGTTAGAGTCAATATACGTCCAAGAACATTATAGTTACGATTACTTCTCAAGTGCGCAAGAACCGAACCTGTCTAACCAAGTCATTCAGACACCCTCACTGTACGAATCTTATGATGCGTCTGGTGGAGATCTAGATGTGAACTATTCTGGTTCAGTTTTCCTTACCTTGGTACTTGCTAAAGAATTAAAAAATAAGGGTCTGACTGAAACGCAAGCTTTTAGAAAAATACTAAAAGATTTCTACCTCTTAAAACCAGACTCCAAAAATTGGAAAAATAAATTCGAGGAAATATTCTTGATAAGTACTGATTCATTTTATGAGGCTGTGAGACAGTATGAAGTGTCATATAAAGATTTATTGCCAAGTTCGAAATTGAAGCTATCTGAAATTTTTTCTAACTAGTGATCTTTCTAAATTGCAGGGCGTTCTTTTTATAGGGATGAGAACGGCAGTAATTAAGTACGCCTCGACGTCAAACATACTAAGTAATTGTATCCATGCGTCTAAACTATGTTTATTCATATTCATAGTGTCAAAAAAAACAATCCCTCTCGGGCGATCATAATTACTAAACAAGCTAGTGAAAACACAAATACCGACGCCCTTATCGACACGTTGTTTATAGTAACGTGCACTATTGAATGAATTACTCTGAATAAGAAATATGCCCACGCGAGCATGATATGGAGCGAATCAACATGCTCAACTAAATAAATATAAATGACGATTGCATAAAACACAGTAGGCTGTTCAAACAAATGGTTGTGGTTATCGGTGATGTAACGCTTCGTATCAGGTAGATTTGGACGGAGTTCATCCGAGTGTTTTGCGGCTTGCAGATTACCAAAATTTTTAATAATCGTTGGAAGCCTTGAAAAAAAGAGCGCCAACATTATCACTCCAGTAAGCACAATCATTCCAAACATCGGGTATAAAATTTCCACTATTCTCTCCTTTTATAAAGCTAATCGATAATCGCCTGCTGGACTGCGTTCTCAAAATCATTCTGTACCTGCCGAACCGGCTGCTGAATCAAAAGAACGGCAGTCAATTCCTCTTCTGGATCACTCCAGGAACGGGTACCAAGTGCACCACCCCAACCAAACGCACCTTGAGTACGACGCTGATCTGCAACAATCGGATTCTCAGAAATGGCTACGGTATATCCAAACCCTCGACCCTCCGCTGTTTCTGAAAAAAGTTCCTTTGTCTGATTGCTAGCCATCATCCGCACGGTTCTTGGGCTTAGCAATCTGTTGCCAAAGAGTTCACCACCATTTACTAACATCTGCTCGAAGCGCAAATAATCTTCAGCTGTGCTCTTAAGACCATAGGAGCCTGAAAAATAGGTTGAATGGCTGGTATCGTAAAGGGTCGCCACCAGAGGAGTTGCATTGTCGGCACCGACGATTTCGATAAGTTGGTCCTGATATTCCTCGGGTACATTCCAAAACGTGCTATTCATTCCCAGTGGCTCAAGAATTCGCGCTCTCACGAATTCATTAAAGGGGACACCTGATTCGATTTCTATAATTCTAGCGATTACGTCCAAAGCGGTAGCTGGGCTATACTGCCACCGAGATCCTGGTTGAAAATCCAAAACGACATTGGCATATTCAGGCACGTTTTTGGCGAGTGACTCGCGACTATCCAGTCGCCCTATTGAATCCGCGGAAATCGCATTACCTAAGCCGCCGGAGGCAAGTCCAGATGTGTGGGTTAAAATATCGTGCACCGTAATTTCACGATCCGATGGTACTAACCTGTGAGCGGGCACATTAAACGGGCTTACCCTTACTGGACTAATATCTTCATCTGCAGGTTCGGCCAGCACCGCCACCTGCATTTCGGCAAACTCTGGAAACCACTTGCTGAGAGGATCAGAGGGTCGAATCAACCCTTCCTCGATCAACATCATGGCAGCTACACCTAGCACCGGTTTGGTGGAGCTCATCATGATGAAGAGACTGTCCCGCTGCATCGGCCTATTTTCAGGCACACTCATAAGCCCATGCGCTTCGAAATGCACCAGCTTGCCCCGACGGGCAACAGCTGTGACAGCACCTTGAATAGTCCCTGCAGCGATGTGCCTCTGCATAGCATCGTTAATCCTTTTCAGCCGATCTGAAGACATACCAACTTCCTCAGCACTAGCCGCCCAGGGAATATCCTGAGCCACTAAAATTCCAGCGCAGAGACAGAGATGAAGTGAAAGAAAGATACGCATTAAAATATTTTTTTTATTTTGGCTCATTATCGAAGACCTTAGTCAGTGTAAATTATTTGTTATTTCATAAGTCGTTGGATGCAAGAAACTAATTAATTATCCATGTCCTTTAGAACTGCTATTGCCTCCACCTCAACCTGCAATGTGGGAACTACCAACCCAGATACTCCAATTAAAGTCGAAGCTGGTGGTGGATTTTCAGCTGGGAAATAACGCGCTCTTGCCTCGCTGTATGCAGCTCGCCTTTCAATATCCATATCTACTATAAAACCTGTAAGTTTGATAACGTCAGTCATCTTTGCCCCGGCTGCATCTAATTGAGCAACCATGTTGGAAAAAACTATGTCTATTTGTTCGGCAAAAGAATCGGGAATCTCACCATCACGGATGCCTACCTGTCCGGAAACATAAATAGTCTTAATCCCGTTAGAACTCACAGTGGCCACTTGCGAAAAAGCTGTACTGGAGTTAATAAACTCGGTTTCTAAATCTGCTGCAAGGACAGAAAACCCTGTTCCCAAAACAGTTAAGAAACCACAAAGGTGAGTAAATTTTTTCATATTTTTACCAAAAAGATATTATGGATAACGGCTAACAAGACAGTCACACGCATAAAGAAGTGTTTACTTGAAATATTGATGATTGAGGTGATACGCTTTCTCAAAAACACCCTGCCAAAATTTTAAAATGATAGAGTCGAACAAAAAATATCTGAGTATCTCAATCGCTGGATTACTCCTGACATTTGGAACTGTGCTTCTTTTGGAGCGCGGTGGTCTGTTTGCATGGGCTGGCATAATACTCGGTATTGTTTTACTGATCAAAATATTGGCACTACCTTCTGTTGCTGACGTAAAAATCAGTGTTTTGACAACAGCGACATTTGTGACAGCCTGGGCAGCAACCTACCTCATCATAATTCTAATCTGGGAGTCAGGAGAAATTGCCGAGCTACATGTGGAAAATTCAGAGGACGTCAGCACAATACGTGTGTGGGTACTAGATTTAGATGGCGACACCATTATTTTTTATGATGCGGAACCGGAAGATGCAGTGATCCTGCGCGGCGATCCAAAAATTTCAGTAACGCGAGAAAACACAGAGATAAAATATTCACAAATTCATGTCATTTCCTCTGAAGACGCACGTACTGATTCATTAAATAGAGTTTATGAAGGTTGGAGCGAAAAATATGGCAATAGAACTCTGGCCACACCGGTTTATTCGTTAATGTACGGACGTTCGCGAACAAAAGAATCGTTTATTATTACTCTAACTCCTTAGTAATTTCAGGATATATGTTTTTATTTGTATAATGCTCTCATCAGAGGACTTATCGATTTTTTCTACTACTCATATCCATCTCTAATCGCCTCTCATTTCCCTCATCCTTTCTCCACGGAGGATGTTAACCATACCGTAATTGCCCTCATTGCAACCAAACTCATAGATTAGCCCCCCAACTTTCGTCATCGGCATAGTGGCAACAATTTTATCGGAAAAAGTAAAAGGGTCCTCCAGAGTCCATTCGTACTCGATGGTGTATTTTCCTACCCGCGTAAATCGCTCAGTCAGTTTTTTGTTTCCCGAGTTTCCAAACCGGCTAAAACTAGGCGTTAGATCAGAAAAATTCTTAGTTAGCACTACTAAGGTTTCTTCATCCCAGTATCCCCTGGAATCTCCAGACCATAAGCGGATGTTATCGTCGAGTTCGGCACGATCAACTAACGGAACGATTCGGGCATCGTGCACCATTTCAGTCATAATGACCGCGTGGTCCTTGTTCTGAAAGATCTGTACGTTGGCGTTGTAACCTCCACCGGTGAAGGGCGGACCGGCATTAAAACCAATCAGACAACGCTCTGATAAACCACGATCCTCCGGTCCATCTGCGCCAATACCCCCCAAAATTGAGAGAACTGGACGCTCACCAGGAACATCCGCTCCCACTTTGTTTGCCGTATGCTCGGCAGATCCTTCTATTCTGGCAGGCAGCTGCCCATTTTCTGGGTATATGATTAAAG
>CACJAW010000040.1 GCA_902591495.1 uncultured Pseudohongiella sp. | reverse complement strand
TTTCATAATTGAGGCCCTATTTCCAATAGCTAACGATTTTTCTTCATGCGCATTTGACCTTCAATATCCAGTAACAGTCAGACTAACGGAATCTCTTGCCATCAAGCAAATTAGAATTAAGATATACTTCAGACTCGCACAAACAGGCTCTAATTTTGATATCTTCGTCTTGGATAGTTTTCGATGAAAGTAACACTTGAAGAAGCACTAGAAAAATCAAAGAAGGCTCTACAGAAAGGACGAGTTCAAGATGCAGTCAAGATCTATAGAGCAATAATAACGACACAGCGCTATCACTCGATCATTGAGAAGGAGGTTCAGTCTGTTTTAGAACAGATGAGAGCAACGAACTCAACAAGTGAGGTCAAGGAGCAGCTTGAGACGCTACTTGCTGAACTAAGTTCTCAGAAGAATGAAAATCAGAAGATCAATGTTCCTGTAATACAAAAAGCAGCCGCCCCTTCGGAAAGTGAAGTACGAAAGCTCGTTAATTTTTATCAAGATGGGCAACTCTTGGATGCCCTGAATGGAACTTCCGAGTTGCTAAAGAAATTTCCTAATTCGGTGTTCCTCCATGACTTGAGAGGGACCGTCTACTCGAATTTGGGCCGCTATGAGATGGCGGTAAAAAGTTATAGGAATGTAATAAAAATGCAGCCGGAATCTGAATCGGCACATCTTAATATAGGAAACTCACTGAAACATTTCGGAGACAGTGATGCCGCACTCAAACACTACGAGAAAGCAATTAATATCAATCCAAGATTTGCTCATGCCTATAACAATATTGGAATCATCAAAAGGGAGCGTGGCGATGTAAATGAAGCGATAGAAGCCTTCCGGCTTGCGATTAAATGGAGTCCATCACTTAAGCAAGCGCACATTAATGCAGTCGACTCACTAAAAGGTAGGGCCTTCTCGAGCCCAAGACCCGAAATGATGGACATGATCGAATCATTTTTCAACCACTCAGATTTAATCACGCCAAAGGATTTTGCTCCCGCTGCTGTAAGCCTAATAAGACTAGATAACCCAGTTAAAGAGCTATTAGATAACCTTGAAGTCCGTGATAGTCATTCCGTTGCTCACAAGATTTCTACGCTTTCGAGAATACCATTCCTACTGAAACTTATGGCAGTCTGTCCTCTACCTGATGCTCGCATTGAAAACCTGCTGATGACTATTCGGTCTGAGTTATTATTTGGCATTCAAGAATCCAAACCGTCAACAGAAATTCTTGCCTTCCAGTCCGCGTTGGCGCTCCAATGTTTCACTAATGAATATATTTACAGTAAAACAGAAGAAGAACATGAGGCTCTTCAGAAGCTTGAATCCGTGATCGTCAAATACCTTGATCGCGGGTTACAACCACAGCCTGAACTTGTTCTCTGTTTAGCAAGCTATGGAAGCTTGTTCAAATACCCTTGGTGTGGAATGCTTAAAAACTCCGAACAAATCACAGAAGTATTTCAAAGACAGTTCTTAGAACCCCAGCTAGAGAATCAAATCAAGGGCGAAATTCAAACATTGGTAGAACCAAATGACAAGGTGTCGGTTATGGTCCAGAACCAATACGAGGAAAACCCCTATCCTCGGTGGGTAAAATTCGGCTTGATTCTCGATCCTTTACCATCACTGGAAACTTTTAGACGGCTGAAACTCAAATTCTCAGAAAACGTGGAGGTAAATTTTCCCTCACCCGATATTTTGGTGGGGGGATGCGGAACCGGCCAACATTCGCTTCAGGCAGCATCAAGATATCAAAACTGTAAAGTGCTGGCGATTGATCTGAGTAGGGCCAGCCTTGCCTATGCAAAAAGAAAGTCTGACGAACTGGGGCTGCAGAATTTGGAGTATATGCAAGCAGACATCCTTAGCTTAGCTGATATAGGAAGAAAATTTGACATAATAGAATGCGCTGGTGTTCTTCACCATATGCGAGATCCTCTGGAAGGCTGGCGATTGCTAGTGCGTTGTCTAAAGCCTGGAGGACTTATAAAAATCGGCCTTTACAGCGAGCTAGGTAGGGAACATATCATTAAAATTGTGAGAGAAATTGAGCAATCAAAAACTAGCGATAGCGTCGCCGCAATGCACTCCTTCAGAAACTTCATAATGAATTCCGACAAGCCTCATCACAAGGAAATTCTGGGTTCGAATGACTTCTACTCTTCAAGCGCGCTGAGGGACCTGCTTTTTCACACCAAGGAACACAGATTTAATCTAAACCAAATTAAAGACAGTTTAGAGTTATTGAGTTTAAATTTTTGTGGGTTTGAAAACGCTGAAATCTTGAACGCTTTTTCAAAGGAATATAGAGACGTCGACGCGCTTTATGACTTAAACATTTGGCATGACTTCGAATCTCAAAATCCAAGAATCTTTTCTGGAATGTATCAATTTTGGTGTCAAAAGCCGTAAAGGTAATATCAAGACTTGACCGGATTTCGGTGAGAGGTTCTCTCAACAAGTTGTTATAGCCCAAGAACGCAGCGTCTTATTTGGTTGGGAAACTTAGCCAGCCTGTTATTATATATTTTTTACCACTCTTGAGCTCTTCACCAGCATGTGCGTGAGTCCATTCCGCTGGCCATATCAAGGTTAGCCCCCTCTGTGGTTTAACCTTGATGTCAAAATGCGGGAAATAAGTCGCGCCACTACCCTCTACATCGTTTAAGTATGTCATCCATGCAAAAACTCGATGGATGTTTCCAACCGAGCTCCTTTCTGTATGCACAGTTTTAAAATGATCCCCGGGAAGATAGCGTTGTAAATTGAACGAACTCATTTCAAGCTTGGTAAATTCATTCAAAAAAGGCCAGATCTTAGCGTAATCTTCATAGCAACTGAAAAGTTGCTCTAAATAAGAGTGAAATACCTTGTACTCTGTTTTTTTCAAATCCCGAGGTAAAATATTTATATCAGTAGTTTGTTTATGAGGCGATTTAACCCCAGCATCTGTGACTCCATGAGTATGTTTCTCTGAATTAAGTTCAAAAAATTCTATTAATTCATCGCATATGCTTTTTGGCTCGAGTGACCATCCGCCAATAAAGTTGGGGGAAGTATCTTTATTTATGAGGCTAACTCTCTTCATTGAGTGATTCCTCAAGAATATGAAAGCCTTTTCCAAGCTCAAAAATTACTGCGCCTTCCGCTCTACGGATCATTCTTCTACCTTCGGTTATGTCTCCATTCGACATTAACATTTTCCCCAAATTGTTTACCGCCTTTAGATTACTCTGGTCACAACGTACTGCTTTTTTAAAATGTTGCAGAGCTGACTCTTTCTGGTTTTTTGCCAGCAAACTTATTCCAAGATTGGAATAAGTTTCACTATTTGAGTCATCAATAAGAATAGCTTTCTTGTAATATTCAATTGCCAGTTCATATTTTTCTTGTGTATGTAAGATAGCGCCCATGTAAGAATAGGCCAATGCGTTACTAGGGTTAAATTGTTGTGCTCGCTCAAACTTTTCAAGGGCTTCGCCAGAGTTTCCCATTTTATTCAAAGCAACTCCGAATCCGAAATATGCGTCAGCATAGTCTGCCCTTTGTTTGAGCGCTCTCTGATAACCTTTGATAGCTAATTCGTATTTCCCCTGCTCTGATAGAAGGTTGGCTAAGTTGTTATGGGCTTCTGGCATCTTCGGCTCTATTTTTATGACACTCTCATATTGTTTCTTTGCTTCTTCGAGGTTTCCTTGCTTGGTAAAACAGACGCCAGCATTAATATAGGCACCAGAGAACTGAGGATTTAGCTTGATTAATTTTCGATAACATTTGATCGCGACATCAAATTGCTTTTTTTCCATGAAGCTGTTTCCCAAATTAAAATAGGCCTCCTGATTTTCCGGATCTATCTTTAGCGCAGAGCTATAACATTGGACAGCTGTTTGATGATCTCCTAAACCTGCATGGGCTATGCCATGCAAATTATGTAGCACCGCGGAAGAAGGGAATTCCTTTAATAGTGCAGTTATCTCAGCTAACAATTGTTTAAAGAGCCCTTGATTAAATAGGCTAATTAGGTTGTTTTGTTGTGTAATAGACGGTTCTTTCTTCATTCAGTAAACCAGCATGGTTAGGATTTCATCTTTCTCAACTGATAGTTACAATTCGTTAAGTTTTAGCATCATTCTAGGTTGCTATTTTATCTTATCAAGCATTAATTCGATTTTTCAAAAGTGTAGTTTAATCACTGTTTATTTTTTAACTAGCTAAATGAAATGAAGGGATTTAGCTTAGAGGTATCATTTTCTATAAAGAAATTAGAGACATAGACTGGCCTTGATTTTTTAGTAAAGGTATAGTCTATAAAACAGCATTTTAACACTCAAATACAAGCATGAAGTTATCAGTAGAAGACGTTCTAAAGCGAGGAATTGAGGCACATAAAGCAGGGGATTCTGATCAAGCCTCTCGCTTTTATGTTTCTATAATCAAAGCAAGGCCAGATCATCCCGACGCGAACCATAACCAAGGACTGCTTTTTCTTGAAAGCGATCAATTAGAGCATGCCGAGATCCTGTTTAAAAAATCGTTAGACTTTGACCCCTCAGTATCCCAGTTTTGGTTGAGTTATATCGATGTGTTAGGAAAGTTAAAAAAGTTTGACCAAGCGGAGGCGCTCCTTAACGATCTGAAAAAAAAGCAGACCTGGGGAAAAAGTTTATCGATGTTGGAATCTCAAATCCAAGATTCAAAGGAGGGGGTTATTCCTCCTCACAAAGGTAAAAGTAATAAAAAGAAAAAAATTAAGCTCAGCAGTGCCAAGATAACCTCAGATAACAACGCTACCTCTTATATTCGTAAAGGCGATAAATACCTTAGTGCTGAGAACATAAATTCCGCTATCGGTAACTATAGGCGTGCTATAAAGTTAAGCCCTCGCGCCAGCGCTGCGCATAGCAACCTAGCCTTTGCTCTTCATAAGCAAGGGGAACTCAAGCTAGCAGAGGAGCATTGGAAAACCGCGTGTGATATAGATCCCACATTCGCTAACACACACTTCAATTTAGGGAACTTATACCTTGAGAAGGAGCAATTTGAGCAGGCTGCGGCAAAATTTGAGACGGCCGTAAAACTCCAACCTGATTACACTGAGGCTTTGATAAATTTTGGTGTTGCACTTCAAAAACAAGGAAAGTTAAGAGATGCAATTAATCAATTTGAGATGGCTATCGCTGCCGATCCAGGCTGTTCAGACGGTCATTATAATATCGGCGTCATTCATCATGAAGCCGGGAACTTATCAAAGGCCGCTCCTTTCTATCTTGAGGCCCTTAAACTTAACCCTGAAAATAATTTAGCAAAACCTAATCTTGCAATCTCGCTAAGGTTATACAGATTTGAGGAGAATCGGACAGAGGCTCATAGGATCATTCTCGGCCTGTTGGAGGAAGGGTGGGCTAGACCGTCAGCTGTGTCCCCGGCGATAGTAAGCCTTATTAAGCACCAGCAGGTGGTGCAGACCGCGTTAGAAAAGCAAGGCAAGTATGAGACGGCTTCCGAATTATCAGAGACCCTTAACGGGCTCTCGGAAGTCACTCTCTTAGTTAAAATCTTGGAGCTATGCTGTGTCCCAGATTTAGATATCGAGAAACTGTTGACAAAAATTAGGCGTGCGGTTCTGGAAAATGCTTCAGAAATTGATTCTACTAGCAATCTCCTGGCGTTCGTATCAGCGTTAGCACTTCAATGCTTTATAAATGAGTATCTTTATCTAGAAAGTGAGCAGGAGACGAAGCAGCTACTAAATCTAGAATCCAAAATCTGCGAAGACTCCTCCTCCGGGACGCACGCCACAGACCTCGAAATATTGATCCTTGCATGTTATCGACCATTAAATAGTTTCTCGTTTTCGTCCAAGATAGCGTCTTCACCCGATACTTTAGGAGTATATACACAGCAAATCACAGAGCCAGACAGGGAGAATGTCATCTCAGCTTCCATAGAAAATTCCACTATGGTAACGGACGAGATTTCTGCAAAGGTTCAAGACCAATACGAGACGTACCCCTATCCTAGGTGGGTCTTACCGTTTAAACAGGATAGGCAGAGCTTTGTTCAGGCTGCTGACCGAATACACATCAGAATTGACAGTACCGTAAATGATTTCTCGGCGCCCAAAATACTCATCGCAGGCTGTGGTACAGGCCAGCATTCAACGGAAACAGCCTTGAAATATAATAATAGTGAAGTAGTTGCTATCGATTTAAGTAAAAGTAGTCTCGCTTATGCAATACGTAAAGCCGATGAGTTGGGCGTGGAAAACATCAAATATTTACATGCTGATATTCTACAAGCAAAACAGCTCAATCAGGAATTCGATGTCATAGAAAGCTCAGGCGTTCTTCATCATATGAGAGATCCAATTCAGGGGTGGCAGATTTTAAGTGAGTGTCTTCGGCCCGGGGGCGTGATGAGAATCGGATTGTATAGCAAGCTCGCAAGACGATATATTTCTGAGATTAAAAAGGATATTAAGGCCAATAAAATAGCGGACGACCCAGCTTCTATCAAACTTTTACGGCAGAGCTTTTTGCTATCCGATAAAGCACACCATCAATCCATGTTCAGATCCGCGGATTTTTTCGGCTTGAGCTCCATACATGATTTGCTCTTTAATGTTCAAGAGCATCTGTTTACGATTCCTCAAATACAAGAAGCTCTCTCAAGGATGGGGCTCGTATTCTGCGGTTTTGAAAACCCTAGAGACCTAGTCGCTCATATCGAGGGCGGTATTGATGAGAGTTCTATTCACGACCTGCAGGAATGGGACTCGCTGGAATCAAACAACCCAAATCTTTTTATTGAGATGTATCAATTCTGGTGCCAAAAAACAGAATGACTATATCAGCATTGCAAAACTTGCGTGACTCTAATTTAAGGGCCTCTCCTCTCGCGTAGTTAGATTACTAACTTTCATTGATCGAACTAACCGGTAACCTCATATCGCTTCAGTAGCCGTTTAGGTTAATCTTTCGACCCCCAGTCCTTATTAAGTAATACACTCGCTCCCTTATCTATTTCCATTTACTGAATACTCCCTCGTTCGCTGTTTTGCGTTAGCAAAAAAAAGGCCGGCTAAATTGCCGGCCCTTCCTTCTAACTTTGCTACATTCCTCTTTAGATAAAATCTCCAACCAGGAACGCGTTCGCCTGTACTCCATCTACTTTGGCAATCAGTTGCATATCTGCTGCCTCCGTTATGCCCGCGTTTCCTGCGGCCAAATATTGGAATATAAACGAGTTGGTACCATCGTCCAGGACGATGATCAAATCGTCACCGGCCGCTACGTTTGCACTTGAGAAGTCAGTAGTTGACTGCAGTGCAGCTACACCTCTAGCGACAGCGTTTGCGATGGTAGAGTTAGCTGCCATCTGGTCACCCGCACCATTAAGAGTGTAGATACCGCCATTCGCCGTGGCTGTACTATTGTCACCACCAGCAACAACCGGCACCGCTGCGAGAGTGTTAGTCGCACCCACACCACCAGCATTCGACAACGAACCGTTATTGACGGTTATAGCACCGATATCGATAGTGTCGGTACCCGCACCGGCTTCAAAACCAATGATCGTCACCGCGTGGGTAGCTCCTGTGCCAGCTGCTGTCATCAATATGATGTTGTCAGCCGCACTGTCACTTGCACCGACGGTGATTACGTCTAAGCCACCACCTGCAGCAACTGTGATCGTGTCAGCACCGGTACCTGTATTGATAGTATCAACTCCACCAGCTGTCGTGATCGTATCGGCTAAATCACCGGTAGTAATCGTGGTCGCACCAGCGGCCGCAGTCAGGTTATAAGAGATGCTCTGATCGATATCAGTCGCCGCTAACAAGTCAGCTGAACCAATTTGACTCACACCATCCAACTTGAAGTCGGAGAAGGTTAGTACGATGTCATCGTCGTCGTTAACGATCGCGTCACCATCAAGAGCGATAAATAACGTGTTCGCAACGAAGGCATCAACCGTAGTCGCCGTACCAGCCCCAGTGGCGTTCGGCGCACTCACCAACAAGTCAGTGGTGTGCACGAAGTCAGAGACGTTGGTAGCAGTCACTGCAATGGTATCTAGTCCTGCATCAAAGCCAGTGATTGTATCTTCACCTCTGTCATCTGGAGTTGAAGCAGCAGTACCAGCAACATCCTCTGATTCGTTGTCTGTAGCCGTACCAACCGCACCCGCCGAGACCTGAATCACGTCAGCAGCAGCAGTGCTTTCAGAAATATTGACTGTGTCAGTACCCAGACCAGCGGTAACGGTGTCAGCGCCATCACCTGCAGTCAAGGTGTCGTTACCGCCACCTCCAGACAGGCTGTCTGCGCCAGCATTAGCACTAAGAGTATCGTTAGCAGCACCACCGGTAAGTGTGTTAGTACCTTCGTTACCAGTCAGTGTATCGTTACCCGCACCACCAGTAAGTGTATCTGCAGTAGTGCTTGTCGCAGTTGACTTAATAGTCTGGTTTCCAGTTGCAGCGGAACCAACCCAGCTAAGAGCACCAGTACCAGTATGTTGATAGCTAGCAACGGCGATACCGGCAAAGTCCATCAACGTGTTACCACCGTAACTAAGTACGTTACTAGAATCTAGCGCAATGGCTTCGGTGTTTAACGTGGACGATAAGGCTAACGTACCGACGTTACCAGAGAAGTTAATCTCATCACCTGCGGCGTTGGTAATACCTCGACCGAGAGATACTGTCGCCGTAGTTGGCGCACCAGTAATGGTGAGATCGTCGTTAGAGTTACTACCAGCGTCAGTAAGGGTAGAGAAGTTGCCCAAGCTGATTGTCGCTGCAGTAATCGCGCCGGAGGTAATAGTACCGGCCGCACCTGATGCATCAACAGTTATCGTTGCATTCTCAGCTGCAGTAATGCTCAAGGCCCCAAGCGTACCTGTACCCAGGTCAATAACGTTATTCGCCTGACCAGTTAACAGGTTTAGCGTGCTGTTTGAGCTGTTCGCTGCCAGTGTGACGGAAGTAGCCGCAGTAGTTGAAGCCGAATCAAGCGACTCCAAGTTCATGCTGCTTCCTACACCATTGACCTGCGCATTAATGGTAGTCAATTGAGCTGCGGTAGTACCACCTATAATACCCGTCGCAATAGTCGAAGAGTTGGTACCTGTTCCACCGTTTACAGTTAAAGACAGAGTCTTCAGACCAGTAGCTGTAACTATCGTACCAATAATCGAATCAGTGTTGGACGCACTTGTTAAAGTCAATGACTCCAACGCCGCAGCATTGGTGAGATCACCAACATCGAGGCCCGCGTTACCGTTTGCAGTTAGAACCAACGTCTGAGTCTCAGCATCATCAAGCGCTAGACTAGTGATGTCGTTGCGTATCTTGTTACTGTCAGAGTTACTAGAAGTGATAGTCACATCCGCAGCGTCGCCGATAGTAGTAGCACCGGTTACAGTCGCCACATGAGTGACCGCGTCTTCGTTAGCATTAACATTTACAGTTACGGATCCACCAGCTGTTGTATCGATTCCTAAAGTACCAATATCACCAGTATCGTCAACGTCAGCTGTTGAAGCACCGTCCCAAGATTTGTCGTCTGAAACAGTTACAGCAGATCCTGAAGCAATGTCGGTCAATGTAATGTTATCAGCGCCGGCAGAAGTACTGGATATATTGTAAGACTTCAGGGACGTCTTGTCGGTGGCAGTTGTCAGCGACAATGTGAAGGCAGAAGACGTCTCAACAACTGCACTCTCAATGTTAGTGAATGCAGGTGTCAGCGTACCAGTCGAACTGTTGGTGATAGTGATGGAGTCTGTATCCGCACCACCGTCAATAGTGTCGGCACCGCTAAGACCAGTAATAGTGATCGTATCGTTACCCGCACCAGCGTCGACGTTGTCGTTACCTGTAGTGATATTAATGGTATCGTCACCTGCGCCACCAGTAACCGTGTCGTTACCTGTGCCGTCAGCAATGGTGTCGTTACCATCACCACCAACAAGACTGTCAGCACCAGCGCCACCAGAAATGTTGTCGTTACCTACACCGCCATCAACGGTGTCGTTACCCGCACCAGCTGTAGTAACCACGTCGTTACCAGCACCCAACGTAATATGGTCGTCGTCAGCGCCCGCATCAGTCACGGTATCGTTACCGTCACCACCTGTGATCGTGTCGTTACCAGCACCCGAGTTAGTAACCGTGTCATCACCAGCGCCCAGGTCGATACTGTCCGCACCCTTACCAGTGGCGGTAATAGTGTCATTACCCGCACCTGCCGTAATGGTGTCGGCACCGTCGCCTGAGTTAGTAACCGTATCGTCCTTCTCACCCAAGGTAATGGTGTCAGCACCCTTACCAGTGGTTAGCGCAGAAGTCTGAGTAGCAGTTCCTGTCTTATACGTCATTGCTACTTCTGAGGCAGAAGCGCTGAACTGCACTTCTTCCGCAGTCGATCCAGAGAAGTCAGCGGTCGCAAGCACCTTTGAAGTATTCGCAGTGACGTCTACGTCCTCAGCACCAGTTACGGTCAACGTGGCAAGCGCCGTACCAGTCAAGGTAACGCCGTTGTCATTTGCCGCGTCTGTACCGGCAGAGACCAAGTTAAGCGCAGTTGCGCCTGACTTAAACGTAGTACCCTGTGTGTCGGTTGGCACACCAGCGCCATTGTCACCAGCAAGGTTCAATGTCTGCGTGCCCGCCGATGCCATCGTTAAGCTAGCGTTGTCTGCCGTAAAGGTAGCCGTCGCTATGCCTGTGTCTTTAGTAAGAGTCACAGTATGTCCGCCAATGCTGGCAGAGGTAATAGTGTTGTTTACAGCAAGGCCCGTCATATCCTGAGTAACGGTTCCGCCAGACTTGAGGACCTCAAAGCCCTTAATTCCGGAAGCGTCATCAGTGCCCGCACCAGCTGTGGAGTAGTCCAACGTGCCGGTTAGGGTAATAGTATCTGTGCCCTCACCACCATCAATCACGTCGTCCTTAGTAACCTGAGAGGCGGTAGCAATAACTATATCGTCGTTACCGGCCCCAAGGGTCACGTTGTCGTTACCAGCAGCACCAGTTACCTGGTCATCGCCGTCACCAGAACTAATAGTATCGTTACCTGCAGCGCCCGCAAGGGTGTCGTTGCCCGCACCACCAGTGATGGTATTAGCTGTTGTATTAACACCTGTTGCCGTGACGGCACCAGTAGCACCACTCGCATCGATGGTGTTTAAGGTAGCCGCGGCTCCTGTGATACCTGCAATGTTTGAAGCGCCTGAACCTGTAATAACAAGTTTTGTAGTGTTAGCGTTAGTCAGATCAATGTCATCCAACGTACCATCAGAAATAGAGTTAATGGTCAGAGTTTCTAGTGCGTTTGCTGCATTAACACCGGTGATATCTAAATCACCGTCTGCGCCGCTTAGCGTCACGTCTAGATTATCACTTGCACCAGTTAGCGCGGTGGCGTGATAGTTTAACGTTGTAGTCTGCCCGTTAGACTGCGAGGTTATCCCCGCGTCAATATCTCCATTTCTAATGGCATTAAAAGTAACACTGTCAGTGCTAGAAGTTGACTCAAGCGTCTTGTAGGCCTTATCAGTCGCTAGTGTGACAGCAACAGGTGCGCCTACAGCGTTGACCTGAACAGTTTCAATGCTCTTCTGAGTAGACATGTTTACGTCTACTGCAGACTCAATATAGATGGAGTCAGTACCCGCACCACCGTCTAACTGGTCGTTAGCGTTATACGTGTTAGTTGTACCTCCAGCACCTGCACGGGTAGCGTTGATGATGTCGTCGCCGCTGCCCCCAGTGTAGATGTCAGTCGCGATAGAGAGCGACTTGGTTTCTGCTGCTGCAGCTGCTGGTGCAGTAGCTGTGTCAACAGCTGTATTTGTTGTGGCCACACTCGCTGCGTCTGAGGTTACCGTAGCGGGAATATCCCACTCAGCGGCTGCCTCTTTCGTAATTGTGTGGTAAGTCGCAACGGTGACCTTGTTATTAAAGTTGTCTATGTGTGTCTTCACTGCGCCATCAGCATTCGCTGGGTCAGACATAAAAGCCTGTACCGAAACGACGAGATCAGGAATTGAACCCCCTCCGTTAATGTGCGCTTCAACGATAGTGACACATTCGGCCAACAACGCTGCATCAGCTTCTGGTAAAGCGTTTGAAAGCCACTCGTTCGCAAACTCGGTCGCTGTCTGGAACGTAGGGTATTTTGCTGTGAATTCAGCTCTACCCGCCAAATGCTCCGCAATCTCGGTGAGACTGCTTCCAGCAACCGACTTCGCAACTAGCTCAGATAGAAGCGTTGTTCCGGGCGCTGTATTGTTCATTAGTACGGCAAGCTCCATAATGTCTTGCCTAACCGCTGCTGTTATAGCCATTTTATCTCCTTGAGGTCTAACCTATTACTTATTCGAATAAAAGTTTAAATATTAATTGATCAAATTAATTTGTTCATAGCTTGTTAGCGTCAGCTACATGTCCCCGAACTAGAAGGAACCCGCTTTTAATACTCGGCCTGATTTTCAGGCCCTACAATAATAAAACGAACATCCTCAGATCTATGTGATTCCAATCACACACATCTGAGGAAGATCGCCTGTTTCCAGGTAACCCACTACTGTTGCAGCTCGCGAAAACGACAACTAAGGATTACCGAGTACGTATCATACAACAATATAACTCCTTAACGCACGCTTCTATCGACCTAAATTTTACTTTCTTAATAGTTTTGAAGTACTTTTTTCAACGAATTATGTATATAATATCTATAAGTGATTGAAAATAATCGAATTACTTAATATTAGTCTCGCTTTTATTCAAACCCCTAAAAACCCCATGCAACCCCAAATTCGACGGAGGCTCCTCTGGTTCTGAACAACGCTATACTACTGTCCTGGTTATGGTATGCGGCGGTGCCAACAATCTGTGCAGTTCCTCCAAATGATTTAAGTGGTCTAACGTAACTAAAGTACACCGAATGGAGGTGCTCTTGCCGACTAATGCCGTTCTTGAACAGAAGGCTGTAGCCCTCTTCGTCATTAAATTCTGTAAACTGATACTGCCCAATCAGTTGCCCTACACCCAAGTTCCGCTGCCAAAAAAGGTTGCCCTGCCAGCCCTCTCGGTCACCGCCCAGTCTGCTGCTGTATTCCGCCCTATTTCTCAAGGCTCCCAACTCAAAGCCTATTCTGTTCGGCTCCCCTGCGATGAACAAATCACATTCGCTTCCAGGACCAAGGAAGTATTCGTACCCCGAAAGCAGATCTTGGGCTTTGTATTTCTGATACTGCAGCGCAAGCCTTGAATAAATGCGGCAGGCCCCGAGGTCCTTAAAAAGAAAACTCGCCCGGATGGTAGCGCTACTGAAGACCGTGTTGCCTCCCCATACAAGATGATCCAGACCAAAGGTCGTATTCCAGCGAGATACATCGCTCGCATCACTCAGTCGGTAGCGAGCTGACCCCTGAATCAAATCGTAATCAGATTCCTCGCTAAACCGGCCAGTAATTGACCCGGTCAGTCTGCTATTGACGTCCTGACCTACACTCAATATTGTCGTACCACCAGTAACTCGCGCATAAGCAGCTCCCGCAGCTCTGAATTCAGAACTCACATCTAAAAGAACAGGGTTTCCCGAAAGTGTTAATGCCAAGCGCTCTGCAATCGGCGCACTGTTTAAATTATTATCGTAGCCAACGGACGTTCCAAAAGAGAAGGACTGTTGTCTGGTATCGCCTTGCCACCGCCTCTGACGACGAGATATGGCCTCTCTTAAATCATCGGGAAGATCCTCTCTCAAGAGGAGTTGGGAATTAATCTCTAGCGCACTAATCACCTGGCCCTGCCGATAAAGCACCTCAGCAAAATCAACAGCCGCAGAACCATTGCTTGGATCGAGCAGTAAAGCCCTCTCTAGATTCTCCAATGCTCTGAGAAGATCGCCCAAACTAAGATATGCAGCCCCCTCCAAGGCAAAATATTCCGAGTTACCGTAGCACTGCTCCAAAATTTCGTCCAAGGATTCGATCAAAGCAGTTGGATCGCTCTCTAGCAAGTCATAGAAGTTACGCAGGCTTGGGCAAGCAAAGCTCACAGTGGAAACAAGAAGTCCTAATACAGCGAGAAAGAGCTTTAAACTTATTTTGTTTTTGCCCAAGGGATACTGCACCTTACAATTAGACACATTAGAAAAGAATGCTCAGCGTGGCATCAACTCTCTCTTTATGAACATCGCTGAAGGCCAACCGGCTAGTGATTATCGCACAGTTCTTTGAAAGATACCGATAGAACTGGACCTTAGATAAGACCACCTTTCAACAGGGTTAACTCAGTTTTTGCTTCCTTTGGTTCTTTTTCCAGAACCTTGGGAGCGAAAAGCACATGTGCAGTTGTAAGACCCGGAAGCATGTAATGTCCGAGAGATTTTAACGGAGCATCTTGGAGATAACGGGCGGCTACCTCACCGATCAAGATTGAATAGGACAGATCTGCTGTCATCTCTTGGATTCGAAGCGCCACCGAGACTGTCTCACCACAGAGAGTGTGAGCCCTGCGATGCGCGGGACCAATCGATCCATGTAATACTGGCCCTTGCTCTATACCGATTCCAACCGCGAGAGGCTCAAGACCATTGACCCCGGTCTCACTGAGCAAAGTTGAATTGATCTCACTTTCTATCTCTACGGAGGCGTTCAACGCATTTAGCGCAGAGGATGCGCCATCCCCATCCCAGACAACCAGTACATTGTCACCCTTGTATTCGTGGACCCTTCCCCCGTGGCGCTCAACTATTTCATTAACTTTGGTGAAAAAATAGTGGAGGATCGATGCAGACTCCTCTGGAGGTCTTCTCTCGCCAATCGCCGAAAAATTCCGCAAGTCCGCGCTAAGCAATGTTACATCGCAACGTTCAGCCTGAATAAGTGACGAGGGAGACTCAAAAGCCACCTTTCTTGCCGTCTCGACCGGTAAATAACTGGTCAGATTTTGGACAACTCTAAAACGTTCTAAACGTATCCTCGCGTGCTCTACTAAAAGCAAGAATGTGCTAGTCAAAAATCCGAATAAAGCCGCCGTAACCCAGCCAATCCATACACCGAAATTAACTAACATGACGCCATGTAAACCTAGTGCCAATAAGGGTGATAATAGGGTCATTAAAGGAAGACCCAACATGGCGTATCGGCCTCGCAGGAGAGCAAGTTGCAGAGAGGCAAAGGCTAACAGCAAGCAGGTAAACGCCCCGATAAGCCAACCCTCTGATGGAGAGTATGGCACTCGCTCGTCCAAAACACTCGATAACAGTCTGGCCTGCAGTTCGACCCCTGGAGAATATCCACTGTATGGCGTGGGGACTATGTCATCTAATCCAAAGGCGGTAGCACCAACCAACACAAGTACGTTGTCTAAAACATTTTCATCAAAATTCCCGTTAAGAATATCTGCCGCAGAAATTGACCTGAAGGCAGACGGAGATTTACGAAACGAAATTCTCATATTCCCTTCGGCATCGAGAGGCACCTGTAGTCCGGGATATGAATCGAATTTAAGGGTCTGATCCGGACCGAATACTCCCGAGGCAGGCGCTATCTCTGCTTGCCAAGGCCCTGTGCCAACTAACTGAAAAAATGGGGCCAAAGCTAGAGCCGGAAAAGCCGCTCCATCGACACACACCATCGCTGGAATCCTGCGAACGGCACCGTCTGAATCGATTATTGGCACTATATGCCCCTTGGGCACAGGCGATAGCTTTTCAGACGATCCTATAAAGTTACTTGTCCTTGGGAAACGTCCAACAAGCGTCTCATTTTGACAGGAAACCCCGTTAACCGGATTTGTCAGTACGCCGGTTCGGAGCGCTTCCTCTTGCACCTGCAAGATAGGAAGCTGAGCAATGATAGATCTCTCCGGCTCAGTCAACGAGTTTAACAATCGATCATCGAAGGTCCTATCTCCTGGAGGATAGAGAATGTCGTGTATCTGGAGTTGTGCACCAGCATTATTTATTTTATCGACTAATTCAGCTATTAAATCCCAAGACCAAGGCCACGGACCAACTTCTGCAAGACTGCGCTCGTCGATACTAACAATCGTGATGCGCTCCTCTAGGGTATTATCAGGGGCAACTAACCAAGGCAGGGCCCCTGCGCGCTCCTCTATTGAGGAGAGACTACTTTCAAGCGACAACATAAGGGCAGCCGTGGTTGCTCCCGCCACAAAAACCGCAAGTAACGAACTAACTTTGACTCTCTCGCATAAAAATCTGAAAAAAGAGGAGTTATCTTTTATCTCTGATAAAGCCATAATTCCGAATCCAACCGCTACTTTGCATCCCAGAGAGTAATGCCCTGGACAAGCCCGTCCCAGTTATAAAAATCGAAGAAATACCCAGACTCTCTACCATCCAAACTAACCCCGCCAACGATTCGAGATTGATTGTCTCTGAAGTGAAAATAACCTCCATCGTATATTTTTCCGAGAGCCGTAAATCGAGAATCACCAAGCTGCATATGGTAAAGGTCCAATGAAGTTTGAAAGGTATTGTTAGCAAAATCCATCTTCAGACCTCCCTGCGTCACGGCCACTGGAGAAATCTCTTTTTCGCCCTTGAAATACGCTTGGGCGCTCGTAAGAGAAAACCCGATCTCGCCGAGGCCACTTTTTACTTGCACCTCTCCTTGCTCAGGCCGGAATAGAAAATACTCAAAGTTAGCGCCCACAGAGACATTTCTTCCTTCAGAGGCATCAGATAAGGGTAAGGTTAGTCTCTCTAAATTACCCTTTCCATCCGCGAACCTGCCCCAAACTAGCTGTCTTTCTCTTAATTTTTCGAGCGAAATTTGGAAGTCAGGGGTATAACCCGTAGCGTAAGGTGCTTTATCTTTGGCGTTATCTCCCAGGTCGATGGAAGTTACGCCCTCTGTAATTACGTCTCGGTCAGTGATTACTTCCCTAAATGTTGCATCCTCATCTTCCGATGAGACACCGCTCAAGTCTATCGGATCTCCATCAGCAGCCTGAGACCTGGCCGCTAAAGAACCCAGTATGCCCTGAAATTGAGCCGCATCCTGATCAGCGGCAATAATAGGTACAAGTCGTGGTTCAGACATTTCAGAGTTGAACTCCAAAATTTGCATTGAATCGCCGCTAAGCTCAATACTATTGACCTCGCACGGTCCAGTTCCTCCCTGCAGACATTGGGCAGAGTAGGGTGCGACAACGATAGCACCATCGTTAACTAAGGCCTTTAGCGAGTCGGCTGTTGTCGATACAACGAAATCTGTACCTCTGACACCAATCGCGGCGATAGGGGTGTTAAGACGAAACTTGTCTCTCGCCGTTTTAGCGGCCTCGCCTGAAACTGTTCTTGCAGTCCCCTGAAGCAGGTCTAATTTTACGAGAGAGCTCTCTGGGTTGGACTCGTCAAAACGATAAGAGACTATTTGTAGCCGACTTAGAGGCCTGACGCTCAGAACTGCATCGTCTAAAA
>CACJAW010000039.1 GCA_902591495.1 uncultured Pseudohongiella sp. | reverse complement strand
TCTGCTATCCCAAAATTAGATACAAGCAACGCTGAGGTCATCGAGTTTTTAGCAAATTCTTTTGATTCTCTGGGGTTTTCCTGTGAGATCATTCCTTGCAATACAAGCAAGCAAAAACTTAACCTAATAGCCACCTACGGAACAGGGCCGGGAGGTTTGGTTTTATCTGGTCATACGGATACTGTGCCATTCGACGAGAAACTATGGAAATTTGATCCTTTTAAAGCCACCGAGTCTGAGGGCAAAATATATGGGCTAGGGATCACAGACATGAAAGGTTTTTTCCCAATTGTTTTAGAGAGTATAAAGCCTTTACTGAAAGAAAAATTTAGAGAACCTTTGATCGTCTTAGCGACAGCCGATGAGGAAACATCAATGCAAGGCGCTCGCACCATCGCTGAAATTGGACGCCCTGTAGCCAGGGCGGCGGTCATTGGTGAGCCTACTGGCTTGCAACCAGTAAAAGCCCACAAGGGAATGATGATGGACTCTATTCGATTAATTGGTAAAAGCGGTCATTCATCGGATCCTACTCTTGGAGTGAACGCGCTGGATGGAATGCATAGAGTTATAACAGACTTGATGCTTTACAGAGACGAGCTACGAGACAAGTATAGTTCAAATCTTTTTTCTGTCCCCCAGCCAACCCTAAATTTGGGATGCATTCATGGCGGCGATAATCCAAATCGAATATGTGGTGAATGTGAGCTTAAGTTCGATATAAGACTGACACCCGGGATGAATATAGATTCTGTCCGCTCTGACATAAATATGAGGTTAAAAAATATAACAGAGCCTCTCAATCTTAACTTCGAAATGAATACGATCTTTACGGGAATACCGGCTTTTTTTGCAAAAGAAAATAGCGAGCTTTTGAAAACTGCGGAAGCTCTTACAGGTCACAATGGAATAACTGTAGGTTTTGGAACTGAAGGTCCATTTTTGCGTGATCTAGGTATGGATACGATTGTTATGGGGCCAGGCAATATAGATCAGGCTCATAAACCAGATGAATATATGTCGATTGATATGATCAACCCTACTATAAAAATTTTACGACAGTTAGTGTCAGATTATTGCTTAAACTTGAAGTAACAGAGATTTTCATATTCGAAATTTGTACTATTAAGTTGCTAAACAGCGACGGTTACTAAAAGACCCTCAGCGCCTGTCCAAAACACAAATATTGTAGTCATGACCCTCACTACTTAATGCCTTGAAACTTTTATTCGAAATTTCAATCCAGTCCGCTTCATCAAACCCCTCCAAGTAAGTATCACCATCAACAAATGAGTTGACTCTTGTTAAATATAATCGATTAGCTAAAGGAAAGGCTTCCTTATAAATTTGAGCTCCGCCAATCACAAAAATCTCATTGCCCCTTGCAGTCGCTAAACATGATTTCGCAAGATCGAGTGCGCTTTCAAATGAGTCCGCAATTTTAATTCCGTCGCTTTCAATTTCTCCACGCCTGGTCACAATGATATTGGTACGGCCAGGCAAAGGACGCCCTATTGAATCCCAAGTCTTACGGCCCATTATAATAGGGCAGCCTAACGTGGTCTCCTTAAAATGCTTTAAGTCACCGGGGAGATTCCAAGGCAATCCATTATCTTTGCCAATAACACCGTTTCTACTCATCGCACATATCACTGCTACTCGCATAGTCTTAACTCAAACTGAGAACGGGTAATCTATGGCATCATGATGCTGATATCCCTCGACTGAAAAATCTTCAAGGGATGCCCAAGTCTCTATATCTCTGAGAGATTGGATCTCTGGATTAATTACCAACCGCGGAGACGAATAAGGTTCTCTCTTTAGCTGTACATCTCTCATAAGAGCGACTTGATCCTCATAAATATGTGCATTGACAATTTTATGGTACGCCTTTCCGGGTTTCTTATCAGTAATCTGGGCGATTAATGCTAGCAAAGTGAAAACCTGTATTTGATTAAAATTTAGTCCCAAGGGAACGTCACAAGATCTCTGATAACTTGTGAGGTAAAGCTCGTCATCAACTAGAGAAAAAGTATGAGTATGCATGCAAGGGCGGAGGCAGCCTAATTCAAATTCTCCTGGATTATAAAATGTGAGAATTTCGCCTCTATCATCAACGCTTGCGGTAAGATTATCTACAATCTTATTTAGTTGATCTAGGACAGTACCATCGGGTTTAGCCCAAGATCGACCTTGGACGCCATAGACTCTCCCCATATCATCTTTCCCTTGCCTCGCTGGATTTTTCAGCCAAGACTGGTTTTCATTAGCATTTGCATCCCAAGTCTTTGTTCCTAATGCTCGAAAGTCAGCTGCATTATCATAGCCACGAAGATATCCCAGAAGTTCTGCAATTGCAGATTTCCAGTAACTTTTCCTTGTAGTAATCAATGGAAACTCATTCTTCGCAACGTTATAGACCATGTCCGCATCAATTATGGTCAGGCACTTTTTACCGGTGCGCTTGTTCAGAATCCATTTGCCGTCATCAATAATCCTTTGACAAAGATTTAGGTATTGAAGCATTAGTTAAAATATCCTTTATAACTAGAGTTTACTGGTATGGTGACTACTACGATATGCCAAGAGAACCAACAATAAGCCAACAAAAACCATAGGCAAGGAAAGCAATTGTCCCATGGTTAACCAATCAAAAAATAAAAATCCTATTTGAAGGTCAGGCTCCCTGAAAAATTCTACAAAAAATCTAAAAACACCGTAGAAAAAGGCAAATACGCCAGACACAGCCATTCGCGGCCTTTGCTTAGATGAAAACCACCAAACAATGATGAATAGAATTATTCCTTCCAAAGCGAGCTCATATAATTGAGAGGGATGTCGTGCGAGGTCATCTACATGAGGAAATATCATTCCCCAAGAAACTTCGGTAGGACGACCCCAAAGTTCGCCTCCAATAAAATTTCCAAGACGTCCCGCACCAAGACCGAAAGGCACACAAGGCGCCACAAAATCTATAGACTCCCAAAACTCCTTCTTAATCGACTTTGAATAGAAGAAGACAGCAACTATAACGCCCAAGAATCCGCCATGGAAAGACATTCCACCTTCCCAAACACGAAATAGCCAAAGAGGGTCTCCTAAAAACCTATCAAAATTATAGAAAAATACAGAACCCAACCGTCCGCCTAAAACAGCGCCCATCGAACCATAGAAAACTAAATCTGATATCTGATCTTTAGACCATTCATAGTTAAATTTATCCTTTCGAGAATTAGCAAGTATCCAAGCACCTCCAAAGGCAATAAGATACATAACACCGTACCAATGGATTTTAACTGGTCCAATACTAATTGCGACCGGATCAAACTGAGGGAAGACAAGCATAACTGACTATTTCCAAACTATTAAATGTTATACTTCCAAAAACGTATTACTCTTAGTATAACAATATTGTGAAACTTCTAAACAACTAGACCCGATTGAAAACTTAAGAATAAGTGCATGTGTCTAATAACGTTCGCATACCGTGTCAATGATAAGTACCCGCTAGTTTTATCAGCAAACAGAGATGAATTTTTCTCCCGAAAATCAAGAGAAGCACAATTCTGGAAAGATGAGGTGGGCTGCTCAAACCTCCTTGCGGGCAAGGATTTAGAAGCCGGGGGAACCTGGATCGGGGTAACAAAGGGCGGGAAATTTGCGGCAATAACCAACTTAAGGAGCAATTCAGAGGACGATCAAGCTTCTCTTTCCAGAGGTGCACTTACCTTAGAATACCTGATTGGTAAAGAATCACCCCTTAATTTTGCAAAAACAATAGTTGGAAACCTTTCTAGTTTCAGAGGTTTCAATCTTTTACTCGGGGACAAACAAGAAATAGTGTTTATGAACAGTAAGGAAAAATCAATATTATCCCTCGAGCCTGGTGTCTATGCCTTCTCAAATAATACCCTTAATTCGAACTACCCTAAGGTAGTCAAAGGTAAAGATAAACTCGCCAAACTCGTAAATACTGAAACAGAATTAAATCCCGATCTTCTGATTGATATGATGAGAGATCGAACGACCGCGGCTGATAATTCTCTTCCAAGAACAATTTTATCGAAAGCTCTTGAAAAAAAACTGTCTGCGATTTTTGTTTCAGATACCGACCGAAATTACGGTACTCTCTGCACAACTGCTTTTGTTACCAACTCCAGCGGGAAAACTCAATTCATTGAACAGAATTACGATGAGCTCGGTTGCCCAACCAGAAGTCATTATTTTGAATATTCACAGCCTAGCATTACAAATTAATCTAATTTGAATGACAAAAACTAAAATAGAGCGAACTGCGAATCCGCTTAATAAAACATTTTAATTAGTTCTTGATGAGCGTAGCACTCTATCTACACCAGAATTATACAGCATCAGATCCACTTCTTTTCTAACCGCATGCATATCATCCTTTTTTAATACGCTATCTAAAAGATCTCTTGCAGAGAGGTAAGTTATACTTCTGATTACTGACTTGACCTTAAGTAGTGCTGCACTATTCATCGATAGAATATCAAAACCCATTGCCATTAAAAGAACAGCGGCACCTGGGTCCCCTGCCATTTCGCCACAAATGCTTATTGGTTTCCCCACAAGTTTCACTTCCTTAACGATATAATTTAACGAACCTAAGACCGCCGGATGAAAAGCGCTGTAAAGCGCTGCCACTCTGGGGTTATTCCTGTCTACAGCCAACAGATATTGAGTCAGATCGTTACTTCCCACGGAAATAAAGTCTACTAAGTTAGCGAGCGCTCTTGCTTGATAAACCGCGGCTGGGAGCTCAATCATTACTCCAATTGGAGGAAATTTTATCGACAGTCCCTCTTGTCGCAGTTCGCGATGTGCTCGTTTTATCAATTCAATTGCCGCATTTACCTCTCTAACGTTACTTATCATCGGCAACATGATTTGCAGATTTTCTAGTTTATAGCTTGCTCTGAGCATTGCCCTAATCTGTAAAATAAAAATCTCTGGGTGGTCCAGAGTCACACGGATGCCTCTCCAACCTAAGAATGGGTTGGCCTCTTTAATCGGGAAATAGGGTAAATCCTTGTCCCCACCGACATCCAAGGTCCGCATAGTAACAAAATTTGGAGCGAATGATTCTAACTGCTGCCGATAAATTAAGGTTTGTTCTTTTTCAGAAGGAAATCGCTCACTCAAAATAAAAGGTACCTCTGTGCGAAACAAGCCAACACCCCCTACGCACCGATCAACCGAGTAAATGGTATCTGACATGAGGCCAGTATTTATCCATAAATGCACTTTATGTTTGTCTTTAGTTTCACAAGGAAAATCTTTTAGATCTTCTAATCCGGCAATAAATTGGTCTTGCTCGATTATTGCTTCAGTATAATCCTTAAGTAAAAGTTCTGTTGGGTTACTAATAACGTTTCCCTTATTTCCATCCAATACAATTTTTTTGCCATCTACAAGGTGCAGAGGCAAATCAGTCACGCCCATTACTGTGGGTATGCCCATTGTCCTGGCCAATATCGCAACATGAGAGTTTCCTGCCCCCTTAATTGAAACAAGTCCCTTCAGATTGCTAAGAGGGACATCTGCAATCATCGAGGGTGTGAGTTCGTTGCTAACCAAAATGCTGTCGTTAGCATATTTCGGGATAAAAGGTTTTTTCTTCTGTAGATATAATAAGACTCTGCTAAATAAGTCTTTAATATCTGCAGAACGATCTCGCAGATAATCATCCTCAATTGCTTCAAATGCTCTAATATGTTTCCGGGCAACAAAAGCCAGTGCACCCTGTGCCCAAGACCCTAGCCTGATTCTTTCAATAACTTCGTTCCCTAATACATCATCATCTAGCATACGTGCATACACATTAAAGAGTTGAAGCTCCTCCTCGGCTAATTGATTGCCTATTTTACTTTCCAGGGCTGTCATGTCTTGTTGCACAGATTTAAGACATTCTTGAAAGAACTCTATCTCCATCTCGATATCATTCACTTGCCTTTCTGGGACTTGACTTAAATCCGCTTGAGGAAATACAACCACCGCATCTCCAATTGCAACCCCAGGGGAACCTGATATACCTTGAAAAACTGTATCTGTTAACTTTTGGCCAGAGGGACTTAGGCCAGCCATAGCGCCGGTGGCTTCCGCATGCGCAATAACTCCAGCCAATTGGGCTGACAACGTTACAAGAAACGCCTCCTCACCTTCATCAAACCGACGAACTTCTTCATTTTGAACAACTAATACACCTAGGACTTTACGATGGTGGATAATAGGCACACCAAGAAATGCATTAAAAATTTCTTCTCCTGTTTCTTTGAGGTAGAAATAACTCGGGTGAGTAGCTGCGTCCTTTAAGTTTAGGGGCTCAGCATTTTTTGCAACTAGGCCAACTAAACCTTCGTCAGCTTGCAGGCTTACTTGTCTGACAGCTTGCTCCTTTAAACCTTGAGAAGCCATCAGCATGTAACCATCAATATCTGAATCGTAAAGATAGACTGAACAAACTTGGGTTTTGAGAGTCTCTCTGACGCAACTGACGATAATATCTAAGGCCGACAGTAAGTTACTGGCGGAATTCACTCTCTGGACTATAATGCGCAGCTCGGCGAGCATAAATTACCTCGTCAGCTTTAATTATCGATCCATTCGACTAAGCATGAGCACAAATGGTCAGGTATGTCATCTTATCTGATGAAATTTAAAAAACAGGATTCATCTATAGCCATCATAGCAAGGCTGAATTATCGTTAACAAAATTTTTAACTGATTGTTCTAGCTCTATTAAAGCTTTTCTGTAGACACCCCTTTTAAAGTCAATTACTTGATTCACAGGATACCAATAATTAACCCAACACCAATCGTCAAATTCGGGCTGAAGAGTACTTCCTAAATCTACTCGACCCTCTTCGGTTTGCAATCCTAGCAAAAACCATTTCTGTTTTTGACCTATACATGTCCGTCCCTTTCTCTGCCGAATATAAGATTTTGGTAATCGGTACTTCAACCACTCGGAAGTTTGACTAAGGATCCTAACATCGTCTTTACGTAAGCCCACCTCTTCGCTCAACTCTCTAAATAAAGCTTCTTCGGCAGTCTCAGCCTCCTTTATACCGCCTTGAGGAAATTGCCAAGCATCTTGCTTGACCCTTTTCGCCCAAAAGAGTTGGCCGAGCTTGTTACATATTATTATGCCAACATTTGGACGAAAACCGTTAGAATCTATCATTGACTTTTGACCTTAAAATCGCAACTTTCAGTATTGTTTCACAATTTATCTAATTCGACCAATAGTATGGGTGCAATCAATTAAGGCTTTACTAGGTCCAATATGTATTAAGTGTAAAAATTAAAACGGGCCTTTAAAATTTGGATATGAAGCATATAATCCCTGCTCAATCGACTCGATTCAGGTATTATAAAGTTAATGAAACAGTGCTTGGCGCTTTTTGATCTTGATAACACTCTTCTTAATAGTGATAGCGACCATGCGTGGGGTGAATTTCTCATTCACAAAGGTTTGGTTGAAGAGAATGCCCACAGGACCAAAAACAATCAATTCTATCTGGATTATGTTAATGAAAGACTTGATATCGAGGAATACGTAGCATTCACCATAAGGCCAATAAGAAAACTTTCGGAGAGTCAAAGAGACAAACTTCATAAAGAATTTATGACGTTTAAAATAAAAGATTTTGTCCTACCAAAAGCACAAAAACTGGTTACTAAGCATAAATCGAGGGGCGATTTTTGCGTGATAATCACAGCCACAAACAGCTATATCACCAAACCAATAGCCAAACTTTTCGATGCCGATTTGTTAATTGCTACAGATCTTGAAATAACAAATGGTTATTACACTGGCAAGATTCACGGAATAGCCTGCTATCGAGAAGGAAAGCTAGCGAGGCTTAATCAATGGATTGAAAGCTGTAGCCAGATTCGAAGTTTAGCCAATAGCACTTTTTACTCTGACTCCGTTAACGACTTACCATTAATGGAAGCGGTTCAAACTCCGATCGCAGTTGATCCGGATGATAAACTACTTAAGATTAGCCAGCAAAGAGGCTGGAAAGTAATTAGCTTGCGGTAGTCTTATGATTTTTAAAACATACTGTGATTTAAAAAAGTTTAAATTACTTGATATCAACTATTAGATCGTCAGCAAGATTTTCCAAAGCACGCTTCAGTTGATCAACACTTACACCTTTAGGAATTTTTAAGCTCGCTGACGCTTTAAAAAGTGCGTCTCCAGACATAGGCGCAGGGGCGCATTCAGAGGTTAACTTCTCAAAGTTTACTGCCAAATCAGTAACAGTTTTTGAAATTTCGCGGATTATTCCAGGTCTATCATTTCCTATTAAGCGGATCTCCACTATTTGATGGGCCTCTTCGAAGTTTTCGCTGGAAACCTTCTCAATAATAAGTTTGAGATCCTTAGAAATATTTTCCAAAGAATTAATTAATGCTTCGCATTTATCTTCTTTAACACTAACGCGGAGTATGCCAGCAAACTTACCTGCAAGCTGGCTCATACTGCTCTCAAGCCAATTACCTGAGTGATCACTGATAATTTTAGCTAACAATTCGACAATTCCAGGCCTGTCTTCACCTATGATTGTGAGGACTAAGTATGTCGCCATTCACTTACTCTAAATAGAAAAAGAACCAAAAAATTCACCATACAAGCAAGTTAATTATAACTTTTAAAAATTGTCAAAAAGACTAGAAGGACACTATAAAAGCGCTTGCTTCATTATCACAATATAAACCCTTGCTCATATAACCACTTGTCTTGGAAACTGGCCAAAGTCTTCCCAGAAGCTCACTTTCTCTGGGAGTTGTTGATTTGTCGGCTGAACATTCCCATTTACATCAGTAACTCTCGAAACAATAGTATGAGGGCCACTCTCTGGATTAGCCCAATCATATTGAAATAATTTCCAAGAATACTTCGTATTTCGCGGGTTTAGCTGAGCTTTTTGCCACGGACCATCGTCTATTTTGACTTCCACGCTCTCTAAAGGTGTTCCGTCATTCAAGACAAACCCCTGAATTCGGTATTCCCCGCCGGATTCAATGACCCTAACTATCGCCGATTTCAAATTCATCGTTGTCACTGAATTTTCAACCCAGCGCTCAATACCACCAACGTTAGTCCGTTTCAGTGTGACGTAATCTCTTCCCATAAAACGACCCATGTAACGTGTATCCTGAACATGAATTTGCTTTAGCCATTTTACGTTTGCTACTCCATACCATCCTGGAACTAAAAGCCTAACAGGTTTCCCGTGATAGTGAGGCAAGGGTTCGCCATTCATCTCAAAAGCAAGCATATTTTCTGAGCGCATTGCGTCATCAATTGATAAACTTCTCGCAAAGGCTTTTTCCACTTCTCGCCCACGTATTTCCTCTGTAGACACATCTTCAGCAAAAAATACAATCTCTTTAGCGCCTTCCTTAATGCCTGCTCTGCTTAGAATTGAAGATAGTGTGGTTCCTCTCCAATTTGCATTACCAATCAATCCATACAACAATCTTTGACTGTTCCCACCGCACTCAAAACCGACCTGCTGTTCTATAACATCGCCTGCCTGCAAATCATTCAAAGATAACTCTAATTCATTATCAACCATGCCTGTCACTTTTAATCTATATGAATCATTATCAATCTCAGGCTGGCCGTAGTGCTGGACTAAATAAAACTCCTCATTACCAGTAAAGAACGAGGTTATTTCTCTAGTATCTTGCCAATGAGTTGTGTTGGGTTCGATAGGACGCCAAGAAAATGCTTCAGAAGCGTCATCAGTAAAGGGAATCAGTCTTTCTCCTTGCGCAAGAGCTGGAAACAGTAAATTAGACGCAGTCGAAAGGCCTGCTGCTATTCCACCAGCTCCAATTGCTCCTTTAATCACGTCTCGTCGCCGTATACCCTTTTTATCGTTCGTTTCCATCTTCTTCCCCTCAAAGTTAAGCTAAACTGAAACAGACTTTATGTTTTTTGATCTATGTTTGATCACTATCTAGCGAACGTTATCATAACGAAGCTAACAGAGCAGCACATACCCAAAACTTCCAACGGCATCATAAGATTCCTATTACCTAAATCTTACTAGTTAGATAAAACATCATGATTAATCAGTGCTGCTCATTGCGGACGGCGCTATTTGCGATCAAAGGCCGCCCCTGTGCGATCTCCTCTTCGCTTGCTTCCCTGATTAACTCAACTTCTACCTCGTAGTGCAATACTCTACCCGACAGTGGATGATTGAAATCAACATCCGCAGTAAATTTTCCGGGTTTTAATACAATCCCATTGCGCCAACCTTCTGAAGATCGAACCCGAACTAGTCCACCGATTTTCGGTCTTTTCATGCCATACGCCATTTGCAGTTTTTTCAATGGAACGCGCAGAACTGCAGCCGGATCACGTTCCCCATATGCATCACCTGGCTTCAAAGTTATTTCTACTCTGTCTCCTATTTTTTTCCCCTCTAGCGCCCTTTCTAACCCAATAACAACATTGTGATATCCATGAAGATAATACAAAAGCCCCTTATTTTTGGAGTCCTCAAACCATTTCCCTTTTCCCCCTTTGGAATCAACCTCACAGAGCCTATAATGAAATCCAACTACTCTGTTATTCTCAATAATTATATTTGAAATTGCAGAGGTATCATCATCCACATCAGAAACTATGTTCTTCTCTGCCATCTAAATGATCCTGTTTCTACCCCAAAAAAATATCCCTACGATCTTTTACAGTTATATCTCAGATTTCTTTTGAATTAAAGTTAATCAAACCACTTGGCCTTTATGTATCACTAGGAATAGTTTCATTTACCTTAAACTAACTATCCCCTTTAACTAGTCGCTTTAGTCTAAGTCTATTAGCGAACAAATCATATTTAATGTATAATTTTCGACCGAATTAAAACTAGGAAGTAGTATACAATGGCGACTAAGACATCAAAGGGATCTAAGACTGATGGGTCAGTAGGCTCAAAGGACGATATAGCAGAGCATATACAAGCTTTCCTAAAAGCTGGCGGCAAAGTTCAACAGATTCCCTCAGGGGTCAGCGGGCAGACTTCTACGAGCGGCCCACGCCAAATAGTTTTGAGTCACAAAACAAGCTAGCCAAAGCTGTAACTATTCAACAGTTATTGTTAATCCAGCAGATTATAAGGGAATAGTCTGAACGATTAGGTTCTAGGACGAGCACTCACTTATTGAATTAATAGAAGAATAGACTCATGTCTAAATTGCTATTCAGAATGAGGCATGTGCCTGAAGACGAGGCAAGAGACGTAAGGGATCTCCTTCAAAAAAATAACATCGAATTTTTCGAAACTTTTTCTGGTAATTGGAGTATTTCAATTCCAGCTATCTGGGTTTCCCGCGACGATCAATATACCGAAGCGCGAAAAATAATCGACTTATATCAAGCGGAAAGGGCTAATAAAGCGAAGAAAAATTTATTAGATCAAGAAATTAAAGGCGTGAAGCTAAGAGTTAGCGATGTCTTTAATCAAAACCCTTTACGCTTCATATTTAGTCTCCTTGCAATTATTATTGTTCTTTATATCTCCTTGCGCTTTTTTCTTTTCTTTTAACTACTGAACTATCCCTAAATCACATAAAAAAAGTAGTCCAGATTGTATGGGAATGATCTACAGACTTTTAGTGTACAAAAGCACAACGATAACTATTTTCATCAAACACTTTACTCTTGTAAATTACTGTTATATAAAAAAGACGGGTTAAGTTAGTGGTTCCAACAGGGGGGGCCTCCTAACATCCTTGTCTACCCTGGCAATTAAAGGAGGTGATCCCATCAATAGTCAATCTATTAAGGGAGCCTCCAGTTACATAAGTTAGGTGAACTAACTATTTGGCTGGAGAGGGATAGTTGAACTTTCAACATTCTTTCGCTCCCATACGTGATTGGTCCCGCTATGATTCTTCATAGCGGGATTTTTCATTTAATATGAAACTAAATCTAGACTCACTTGAGGGCCTTTGGCTTGTCTGAATCGGAAATTTTTATTGGTTAACATTTGTAAGATTTCCCAGCTAGAAACAAAATCAATTTCTTTCAAGAGTCGTACTCGTCCACTTTCCAAGAAAGCTATAGGATTCCCACCATGATATAAGACCCGATTTTTCTGAAGCCGAGGTACTTTTTGGTCTCCTGAGATCAAACTTATAAGGTTTAGTGGATCTGTCGCACTCAAACAGAAAAAAGATCTTTTTTCTTTTGCCTCCACAACTTTTTTAAATTTCCGAATTTCGTCGACGGTATCAGGTAAAGAAAATTGCTCACCGCTTAACCCAGCGATGAATCGTCCCCCTCTCAATATGCCTTGCAGCTCCATCTTTCTGAGCTGGATAAGGAGCTCTCTCCAAGGTGGTGCCAAACTCTCTTTTTCTAATAGCGAGCGCGCAATTACACCCCAACGTTTGAGATATATATAGATTAATCTTTCGAGTTGCTCCTCATCTAATATATGAATCTTTTCACTCAATTGGCTTTTAGCTTCATTCCCCTGATCATTTCCCCGTATGTTATCTTGTAGGCTCCATCTTCCAGCATACTCTACCCCTGAGATGGAAGTCTTTGGGCCTTTTTTAAGTGACCATGTACGATTTTTCTTTTTGTTACGGTTAAGCAAAGTACGCAATCCGGAAAAACTATCACTAGTAACAAGCCCGCGTGCTACAAGCTCTGCAAGACCATCCTCCAATTGGGATTTGAGAAGTCCATTTCGTTCTTGTATTTCCTGAAAAAAACTTGCTCCATTATTCTGCAGATCGTCCTCAACTTTCTGGGCCAAGCTGCTCAAGTGAACAACACTCTGATGTCCCGTTTTAGATTTAGCCAGAGCTAACCAAATATCCTTATTTTCTCTTTTAAAAAAGGTCAAAGGCATATTTCTGACTGGTCCAGATGTATTACTTTTATATCTTCGGGAATTTTGCTCGCGTACAATATAGCGCCCCCATACAACTCTGCCACTGATGCAGAGATTATCAAGGAAGTGGGATTCATATCTTATGATCCTTGAAGGTAATACATCGCCTTCCCAAGATATAGCGGGCGCGGTTATACCATCTAGAAAATCTAAACAATGTTGAAGTTCAGTGTACCCATCGATCTGAAGATCTTTTTCCTCTTCTCTTTGTAAGTTCTGTAAATTATGTCTATTGAAAATAAACTCCGTAAATACTTCAATCGAAACTGGTTTTATAGCCTTTCGTTGCAGATCGATCGAATACTTATGTATACGCTGCAGTAGTCGTCTTTCACACCACTCAACTTCAGCTTTATGCTTCGTTAAGTCTGGGTCAGCTTTGACCGTGCTTGAGGAAAAATAGCCCTGGAAGACAAATCCTTCTGCCTGAAGGCGTAGTAGTGCAGTTTCGACTTTACCTCCATCAATGGATAAATCCTCTGTAATTTGAAGTGCACTTATCGGGCCACTGCTCTCTAGCCGAGCTCTAATTATTTCAATAATCGCATCTTCCTGAGACCAACCATTAGGATTAAGTTCAGGATGTATTTGAATGTTTTTAGTTACCTCTGGGAACACTGCCTTATACAGAGGCAATAACTCTGCGGCAACCCGAATTCTATTTTTGTGTTCAAACAAATGAACCAGGCGCCCTTCTTTGCACAAAACTTCTTCCCACTTAAGATAACCATGGATTTCGGTCTCTCGCTCAGTCATAAAACCGGCTGTGATAAGCGCATCGTGGAATTCTTCTAAATCTCTCGCCTGAGGCCAGGCTTCTTGCTGTACTCTAGAGATGGCAGCTTTATCGAGCAAACTAAGATCCTTTAATTCAGAGGGATCGCTCCAGCGCCTATTTTTTATCGCATTAGTCCTTCTCTCCTCAAAGGGAGCATCATCCAAGAAAGCATACGGCCTAGCATTGATTATCTCGTGTGAGAAAACTGATGGCTCACGCAGATCTTTCACTGCAATCTCTAAAGTACTTTTCTCTAAATTCGCGATGAGCTTTTCTAATTCAACTACATCCATCGCCTCTAACAAGCAGTCATCTATTGTTTGGTTAACTAATGGATGATCTGGAACTTCCCGCTTCCCCACTATGTTTTCCTGACAAGCAATTTGGTCTGGAAACACATGAGCAATAAGATCTTCTGCATCCATGCGTTGAAATTGCGGAGGAACTCTTTTACCGGCTCGGTTCCTTTGTATTGCCAAAGATCTAGTAGCATTCCAACGCCATCTTACCTCGAACATAGGAGCATCAAGCATGGCTTGAATCAGTACTTCTCTTACCGTTGCACTTTTTAAGTAGCTGAAAACTTCTTCTAAGGGAAAACTATGGACAGAACCTAAGGAAACCACAATACTGTCTTCGTTGGCGGCAGCTTGAAGCTCAAAGTTAAATGACTTACAAAATCTCTTTCTTAGTGCAAGCCCCCACGCTCTATTTAATCGACTCCCAAAGGGTGAATGGATAACTACATGCATGTCTCCAACTTCATCAAAAAATCTCTCTATAACAAGGGTTTTTTGAGTAGGCATAGTACCAAGTTCACTCATTCCAATTTGTAAATAATCAACCAATTGAACGGCTGCTAAACGCGGCAAACCAATATTTTCTGAAGCATATTGAATCGCAGCGTTTGCTGAGTCATCTGTTAACAATTCAGCTAACTTTGCTCGTAAATCTGAGACTGATTTCGATAATTCTCGACTGCGGCCTGGACCCTCTCCGAACCAAAATGGGACGGTTGGATGCATTCCAAAAGCATCTCTAACTCTTACTTTCAGGCCATCTACTTTTAGTATTTGCCAGCTGTGTGTTCCAAGAGTAAAAACATCACCAGGCACGGAATCAAGAGCAAAATCTTCATTTAAACTTCCAACAACAACATCCTCTGGATCCAGAACTACCTGATACTCAAACATATCAGGAATTGCACCACCGTTAGTAAGGGAAGCTAAATTAGCGCCCCGCCTTGCTCTAACCTTTTTGTTTATCAAATCAAGATGTAGATGCGCGCCACGCCGTCCCCTTCTTGAAGTATACCCTTCTGAGATCATCTTAATCACAGCATCAAATTCGGCGCGACTTAATTCCCGATATGGATAAGCCTTAGTCACTAATTTAAAAAGAGTATCAAGATCCCAGGTGTCGTTATCAGATTGGGACGCTACTTGGCTAGAAGACACTTCCGCAATGATCTGCTGAGCTAGAATATCCAATGGCTTATCAGGTATTTCAACAACATCTAACTCGCCTTTATTTACACTCCACAATAAAGCAGAGCACTCAACCAAATCATCTCGCGTTAAAGGGAATAGCATTCCTTTTGGCGTGCCATCAATACAATGTCCACTTCTACCGACACGTTGCAAAAATTTCGCTATATTCTTAGGTGAAGCTAATTGAATCACTAAGTCCACCGAGCCAATATCAATTCCCAACTCCATCGAAGCGGTAGCGACTAATGCTTGCAGATGTCCCTTTTTAAGTTTTTGTTCTGCTTCGTGTCTACTATCCTTGCTCATACTCCCATGATGTGCACTTACAACATTTTCTCCGAGTTTTTCTGCCAGGGCCAAGGTTAATCGCTCAGAGAGACGACGAGTGTTAACGAAGATTAGTGTAGTTCTATGATTTTCTATTGTAGAAATTAACTGCGCGTAAATTTCTTTCCATACATCATTACTCATTATTGCGGTCAACGGAGACTGCGGCACTTCAATGCTCAAATCCATTTCCCTTTGAAAGCCAGAATCGATTATCTCGCAATCAGCAGCAGCACGTTTTACCGGGTTTCCTACCAAGAAATTAGCCACTAATTTTATTGGATTTTGCGTTGCAGATAGTCCGATTCTCTGTAAATTAGTTCCAGAATTTTGACGCACCAAATTAGCAAGTCTCTCAATTGACAGAGCGAGATGAGAGCCTCTTTTGTCTCCTAACAAAGCATGTATTTCATCCACTATGAGGCTTGAGACTCCAGATAGCATCTTACGTCCGCTTGCGCTTGTTAACAGTAAATAAATTGACTCCGGTGTTGTCACTAAAATATCTGGCGGACACCTCTTCATTTTCTGTCGCTCACTTGCCGGGGTATCGCCTGTACGGACTCCTACTGAAATGTCGACAGACGGCTCTCCTAAGAGGGATAATTCTTTAGATATTCCAGATAGGGGAATTTCAAGGTTCTTTTGAATATCGTTACTTAGAGCCTTTAAAGGCGATACGTAAACAACCTGGACACATCCGTTGCTATTACCCTCAGATAGCCTTTTCCCAACCAAACGATCTATAGCCACATAGAACGCTGCCAAAGTTTTACCACTACCCGTAGGTGCGGAAACTAATGTGTGCTTTCCACTAAGAATAGATCGCCAAGCGTCAATCTGGGTTTTGGTCGGCTCTTTAAATTGTCCTTTAAACCATCGCTCGCTTGCTGGATGAAATTTTTCTAATATCACTTAATCAGCTCCAAGCTCATTACTCCAGCGTAAAACATACTGTATAAACATACAAGTGTTGCTAAATTTGGAAAAAATATATGCACTCTGTATGCTACGCTGTGGTTTTAAGTTTAGGTGTGATAATTTTTGGAATTAATTCACGGGAGTAGTATTTTGTCTGAAGCCAAAGAAAAGGACTTAATTAGCCGTATCCTTTCTCACATAAGTTTATTTTGGGACGAAAACCGGCAATTCTTTGCTCTCCTTTTTTGTATAATTTTTTTTAAAAGTGCCGTTGCAGACCTAAGCTCAATTTCTGGAGCATCAATGACCCCAACGTTACTTGATGGCGATAAGGTATGGGTTAATAAATTAGCATACGATATAAAGGTCCCTTTTACAGAATTTTCTCTCGCTCACGTGGCAGATCCGAAAAGAGGCGACATAGTCATAATTGATTCAAAAATTGCCGACAAACGGCTGGTTAAGCGCATAGTTGGATTACCAGGCGATACAATTTATATGCAAAATAACACGCTAGTTATCAACGGGATATCTGCAAATTACGACATCTTGGAGGAAAATGAGCGAGATATAATCATTGAAGAGCACTTACCAGAAAAGACTCATCAAGTTCGTTTGTCTAACGGCCTTTTAAATAGAAATGGGCGTAGTTATGGTCCAACCTCTGTGCCAGCGAATAGTTACTTCGTGCTTGGAGATAATCGTGATAACAGCGCAGATAGTAGAGTCTATAGCTTTATCCCTCGCGGGGAGATAATTGGCCGCTCATCCTCTGTGATATTTTCTTTAGACAGCAACAACAAATACTTTCCTCGAAGCGATAGATTCTTATCAGGATTGAACTAGTCAAAAAACTTTGAGTAAAAACGCTTGGTCTCAAAAACTCATTACAGCCCACTCAAAAGTGACAGGGGTTTTTCCAAAAACTCGTTACATATTGCCAAGCAATCGAATCTTGAAGTCGATTACACTCTGAGTTTGCCGATTTTAATAGAATTCTCACAGCCATCTGAGCGAGGAATAAAACAAATTGCTCACTTGCACCTT
>CACJAW010000038.1 GCA_902591495.1 uncultured Pseudohongiella sp. | reverse complement strand
GTCTCTGAAGGAAATCATGTAAGAAGACGCCGGCAATGCACAGCTTGCCATGAGAGGTGGACAACCTACGAATCTGCCGAATTAGTGATGCCTCGAATAATAAAACAAGATGGAATTCGTGAACCTTTTAATGAAGATAAATTGATGGCTGGACTGTCGAAAGCACTCGAAAAAAGGCCGGTCAGTATCGACAAAGTTGAGGAAGCTATGAGCAGAATCAAGGCAAATATCCGTTCGGGAGGTGAGCGCGAGGTGCATTCTCGAGCTTTAGGGGAGCAGGTAATGAAAGAGCTAAGAGGGCTTGACGAGGTAGCTTTCGTCAGATTTGCGTCGGTATATCGTAGCTTTAAAGATCTAAATGAGTTTCGGGAAGAGATCGACAAATTATCTAAAGATAGCTAACACACCTCTACGTCACAATCCATTTCTGATAGAATCCGTGCCTCTAACCACAGCAAGGGAGCTTGGATCCCCATTTTGCTTGAGGTTTTTTGTTTATCGCTAGTTGAGATTTCTTAAGATGAAAACTCTAACGTTGAAAGAACTCGACGGAGAATTAGCTGAATGGCCGTTCTATATGGATAAGGCTATTGGCCTGGCCGCGTCTGTCTTTAATGCAACTCCTAATCCTCGAGTTGGTTGCGTAATCGTTAAAGATGGGTCGGTCATTGGAGAGGGGTGGCACTCGGCGGCAGGTGAGAAGCATGCGGAGATAGTGGCTCTTGAAGATGCAGGACCCACAGCCAAAAACTCAACAGCATTCGTTAGCTTGGAGCCTTGTGCTCACCAAGGGCGCACGCCGCCATGCTCTGAAGCTCTAATAGCGGCCGAGGTTGATAGGGTCGTAATCGCCAGCGTTGATCCTGATGAGAGAGTTTCTGGCCGGGGCATTAGAGCCCTAGAGGAAGCTAATATTAAAGTATTTCATCTGTTAGATTTTGATAAACGAGCGAGAGCGGTAAATCCAGGCTTTTTTAAACGTCAGGAGTTTGGTAAACCTTTTGTTCGCTTAAAGTTGGCGATGAGTATTGACGGACGGACAGCCTTATCAAACGGCAAAAGTAAGTGGATTACCAGTCCAGAGGCAAGAAAAGATGTCCAGAGACTGAGAGCTCAAAGCTGCGCTATAGTTACCGGTATCGGCACGATTCTGATGGATGACCCCTCGTTAACGATTCGAATCCCAGAGTTAGGTATAGACGATATGCAACTTAAGTACAACAAGGCGTCGTTATCTAAAAGCCCTGCTCGCGTAGTAATTGGAGACTATAAAAAGATACCTGCTACTGCGAAGGTTATACACAATGAGGGCGCGGTTAAGTTTTTCACTTCAGGCAAAGGTGGTAGTGTCGCCAATTACCCAGAGAATGTCGAGATTTGTGAGATTAAGTCCGATAGTGAGCGAGTTGATCTGGAATCCGTTTTAGTATCATTAGCATCTGACTCGAAGTGCAACGAAGTGCTTGTTGAGGCGGGCCCTACTTTAAGTGCAGATTTTATTGACCAGGGTTTAGTTGACGAGTTCATTACTTACAAAGCGCCTAAAATTCTCGGGAGCGATGCCAAGCCATTAATTAATTATACTGGCCTTACGAGTTTGGATAAGAGCATAAATTTTTCAGTCAAGGAAGTTTGTAGATTGGGATCCGATATTAAAACAACTTTCATACCGAGTTTTAAAGAATGTTCACAGGAATTATAGAAGCCGTCGGGAAAATAGAAGCACGCAGTCAAGAGAAAGGCGAGTGGAGGTTAAAATTTTCTACTGGAGATCTTGATCTGAGCGATGTAAAAATTGGAGATAGCATTGCTGTTAGTGGATGTTGTTTAACGGTCGTTGAAAAACATGCGACAGCTTTCTTAGCGGATGTTTCAAACGAAACCATGCGCTGCACAGCGCTGGGCACTTTGGAAATCGGATCTGCAGTAAATTTCGAAAAAGCGATGTTAGCGACAGACCGTTTTGGTGGGCATATTGTTTCAGGGCATGTTGACGGTGTTGGGCACTTAATAAAAGTTGAAAACGAAGGGCAAAGCATAAAAATGACCTTTAAAATACCTTCGAATTTGAGCAAGTATGTTGCAGCAAAAGGTTCAATCAGTGTGGATGGAACCAGTCTAACCGTGAATGAGGCCAGTGACGATTATTTTACAGTGAATCTGATCCCTCATACACAAGATGAAACAATATCAGGTAGCTATGAAATTGGAAATAGTGTAAATCTTGAAGTAGATATAATTGCACGTTATCTAGAACGCATGAACGAAGATTTGAATAATAAAGAGCAGAAAATCACCAAGGGTTATCTTGAAGATAATGGGTTTGGTTAATAAAAATTTTTAAATTATGGATTTAAATTCTACACAAGAAATCATTGATGATATCCGTCTAGGCAAGATGGTCATACTCATGGACGATGAAGATCGAGAGAACGAAGGAGATCTCATCATTGCTGCTGAAAAGGTGTCTACTGAAGACATAAATTTTATGGCGACTAACGCCCGTGGGCTTATATGCCTTACACTTACTCGAGAGCGGTGTGAACATCTTAAACTGCCTCTGATGGTCAATGAAAATAACACTCCATACAATACCAATTTTACTGTTTCGATTGAGGCGGCTAGCGGAGTTACGACGGGCATTTCAGCTGCTGATAGGGCGCGAACTATTCAAGTCGCGGTCGCACAAGACAGCAAGCCTGATGACATAGTCCAGCCCGGCCATATTTTCCCGATTATGGCTCAACCTGGAGGAGTATTGCGAAGAGCAGGTCATACCGAGGCTGGTTGCGATCTAGCGCGTTTAGCTGGTTATCAGTCTGCTGCTGCCATTGTAGAAATAATGAATGAAGACGGGTCAATGGCAAGACGCAAAGATTTAGAATTATTTGCGCAAAAACACGATATTAAAATTGGGACAATTGTTGATTTGATTCATTATAGAATTGCCAACGAACAAACAGTTGCACGGATGGAGTCCCACGTGCTGATGACGAAGTATGGAGAATTTGCAGTCCACAGATATCAAGACTCGATAAGTGGAAGCACTCACCTTGCCTATGTGAAAGGAGAAATTGATTCTAATGAGGCCGTGCTAGTCCGAGTCCATATCCCGAACACTTTAAGAGACATTTGTGAAACCCACAACAAAGGAAGAACTAGCTGGTCATTTAATGGTGCTCTGGAGCAAATTGCTAACGCGGGGAAGGGGGTTGCCGTCCTACTTTCAGGTGATGATTATGGGCAAACATTAGAACAAAATTTTTTATCGACTTGTGTAAAAAAATCGGAACCAACGTCAATAAATAGATCGGGAAATGATTTAACAATTGGTACCGGATCTCAAATTTTACGAGACCTTGGGGTAGGTAAAATGAGATTACTAGGCTATCCGGCTCGATTTAATGCCATTTCCGGTTTTGATTTAGAAGTGGTCGAATTTGTGGAATTTTGTTAGTCGGAGATTTTCTTCTAATGGAAAATTTTCTCGCATAGGAGGGTATGAAAAATGAGTTCAATTAAAACAATTGAAGGCGGTTATGGTTTTGGTTCAGCTAATTATGGAATAGCAGTGTCAAGATTTAACGGTTTTATTGTTGAACGATTACTGAGTGGCGCTCTGGAAGCTTTGCAAAAGCATGGGGTAGAGGATCGAGAAATTTCCATAATAAAAGTACCAGGCGCCTTTGAGCTTCCATTAGCCGTAAAAACTATGGCGGAATCAGAAAACTATGATGCGATTATTGCGCTCGGCGCAGTCATTCGTGGGGGAACAGCTCATTTTGAATACGTAGCGGGGGAATGTGTTAAGGGGATAAGTCATGTGGGGCTTACTCTAGGTCTTCCGGTTTCCTTTGGAGTTTTAACAGTCGATACAATCGAGCAGGCAATTGAAAGAGCCGGAAGTAAGGCTGGAAATAAAGGAGAGGAAGCTGCCTTAACAGCGATGGAAATGCTGAGCCTTATGCGACAAATTAAAGGTTAGTATTTAGGGAAGAACTTGGAAATAATAAAACAGGGTAGTAGTTCTCGAGAAAAAGTCCCGATCGCGCAGAGAAGAAAAGCGCGACGTATAGTGATGCAGGCTATCTATCAGTGGCTAATGACCAGCAACGAGCCTTTTGAAATAGCTGCTCAGTTTCGCGAAGCAAATTCTTTAAAAGTTGACTGGGATTACTTTGACGAAGTTTTTCTTCGTGTTCCTTTATGTCAAAAAGCAATAGAGAAAGAACTTGAGTCCGTTGTTGATAGAGAAATAAATACGCTAGATATGATAGAAAAAGCTTTACTCTATGTGGGTGTTTTCGAGCTGACTTATTTGGTCGATATCCCCTATAAAGTTGTCATTAATGAGTGCGTGGATTTAGCGAAAACGTTTGGCGCTAGCGAAAGCCATAAATACGTTAATGGCGTTTTGGATAAGTTGTCAAAGAGATTGAGAGCGGATGAAATATAGACAGCTGTCTAATTACTCATTTTCTATCGATAGACCTCTCCATCATGAATAAAAATGAATTTGATATTATTAGAAACTATTTCTCTACTCCCGAGTTAAGTTTTGAACAAGAGGGCTTAGTTCTGGGTATTGGAGATGATGCCGCTTTAATCCAAATCCCCGATGCCAACAACTTATCGATTTCAACCGATGTGTTGGTTGAAGGCGTTCATTTTCCGACAGATGCCAATCCGTCGCAAATTGCCAAGAGAGCTCTTTCAGTGAATTTAAGCGACCTAGCTGCGATGGCAGCAAATCCCTGCTTTTTTACGCTTGGATTAATTTTGCCCACAGCGAACGAGGATTGGCTCAGTGAGTTTAGTGCAGGGCTCGGAGAAATTGCACAAAAATACTGTATTACCTTGATCGGAGGAGATCTAAGTAAGGGCCCAATGGCTATAGCTATTCAAGTTCATGGTTGTTCGCCAATAGATAAGGCATTAAGACGTGATGGAGCAAAAATTGGGGACGAATTATTTGTAACTGGACCGTTAGGAGACGGTGCGATAGGTTTGCTCTGCGTAGGCGGCAAATCTCATCTGGGTTCTTCGTTTAAATTCCTATCTGACCCGCCAAAGAAAATACGTAATTACTTTGAAGAGGCTTACTATCAACCCACGCCAAGGATTGATTTTGCCTTGACTTGCCGTGATTACATTTCAAGTGCTATCGATATCTCCGATGGGTTAGTTGGGGATTTAAAACATTTAGTGAGGGCAAGTGGCACGGGTGCTATTGTAGAGGTTGAAAGAGTGCCTGTTTCAAGTGAGGCACAATGTTTTATGGCAGCAGAGAATCTGCGAAGAGCGGCACTGTACGGAGGAGATGATTATGAACTTTGCGTCACGGTCCCACCGAATAAAACTAAAGATTTTATAGATCAGGCAAAAAGGTCGGGAATAGAAGTTATTAAAATCGGAAAGATCGTTGAGGGTAAGGGCGTTGAGCTAGTCTCTTCTCTTGAAGAAAAAATACCAGTTGAAGAAGTAAAAGCGTTTACTCACTTTTAGAGTGAAGAGGAATCATGACTGACATTCGTAGAGAGGTCTTGCGAAAGCCACTATTCTTTTTGGCATTTGGGTTTGGTTCTGGATTTTCCCCAAAAGCCCCAGGCACTGTTGCTACGCTAGTAGCGATTCCCTTTCATTTAGTATTTATTAATTTTCCACCTTGGCTACACGGAACCATAATTTCACTGGCCTTTATTTTAGGCATTTGGATTTGCGGAAAAACCGCAGACTATTTAGGTGTTCATGATCATGAAGGAATTGTTTGGGATGAGCTTGTAGGGTATTGGGTTACCATGTTTCTGCTACCGGTAAGTTGGCTTTGGATAATTTTAGGATTTATTGTGTTTAGAATTCTGGACATACTTAAACCATGGCCTATTAAATTGATCGATTCAAAAATTCCGGGAGGCGCCGGAATCATGCTTGATGATTTGGCAGCAGGTATAATGGGGGCAGCCTTTTTGAATGCATTGCTTGTGTTGAACAACTGATCAAGGCATTGAAAGTTGGTTAATCTAAGAAAATTGTTGAAGCAAAAGTAAGTAAATTGTGTAAAAGAAAGTAATTTGTATTGTGGGAAACGAAAATAAGACCATAGTTGTTGATTTCATCCGTCACGGGGAGCCCTCCGGCGGTGACATACTCAGAGGACGTATTAATCCGGAACTCACTCAATTAGGTTGGCGGCAAATGAAGGCTGCAATAAATTTGGATGCAGCTTGGAAGCCGTCTGTTTCGACCCCTAAATGGACGCAAATTATCACCTCGCCTTTAAAAAGGTGTCATCAATTTAGTAGACGTCTATCTGACGAGCTGGGGTTGCCTTTAAAAGTTGAACAAGACTGGCAGGAAATAGACTATGGTGATTGGGATGGTATGCCCATTAATGAATGGAGAAAAGCGGCGGCCTCACAATTTAAAGCATTCTCGAAAGATTTATCGGCGTTAAGCCCTCCTAATGGCGAGAGTTATTTGGTATTCAAAAAACGAATTCTCCGTGAGCTAGAAAATTTGTTGGAGCTACCAGATAAAAGTCATGTGCTAGTGGTAACTCACGGTGGTGTATTGCGGGTCGTTATTCCAAGTTTACTAGAAATGCCTTTTAACAAGAGTGGACCATTGCATATTCCTTTTGCATGTTTTAGTCGTGCGAAATTTTCTTTGTCTAATTCTAAATTGGGCAAGTCACTGGTTTTCCATAACAGAGGTGAAAATCTGAACACACATGATTGAAGTCACTGTGTCCTCGCCTTATTAATATGTTCACACATTTGTTTCGTTCCAATAAGTATCCGAGGGGTTTGACGTTGTATTAGGTCTGGATTAATCGAAAACAAATTCTGCTTTGAAACTGCTTCGATTCTCGGCCAGCGTTTCCAATTATCGAGCCAGTCAGGTCGAGTTTGGTCTGAGCCGCTCCCTATAATGACCTCCGGATTTGCAACAATGACTGCCTCTAAACTGACTTTGGGTGCAATCTGATTTATCCCCTTAAAAATATTCTCTCCAGAACATAATTTAATGATATCGTTTATAAAATCCTTCCCACCTGCAGTGATAATCGGCATATCCCAAACTTGATAAAAAGTTTTGACCAACTTGCGGCCACTATACTCCGCGATAAGAGACTCATAAGTCTGGTTGAAGTTGGTAATTGCTGAGCTGGCTTCTCTCTCAGTCCCAGTCAACTTGCTAATATTTTTCATTTGCTTAGAGATGGAAGGCAAGTCACTTAAATCTGCTAGGTAAACCGTTAATCCTAAACTTTTAAGTTGTTCGATGGATCTTTCCGGATTTCCGCTTTTCCATGCGACGATAAGATCTGGTTCTAGTTCTACGACTTTTTCGATATCTAAAAGGTCAAATCTTCCGATAACCGGTAGTGTTTTTGCTTCGGGCGGGAAGTCGCTGTATTCAATAACGCCAACTACTCTTTTTGCAGCGCCAATAGCAAATAGAATTTCTGTCAGGGATGGTGCTAGACTAATTACACGTTCGGCTGGTTTATCAAGCCTTACAAGGTTGCCATCTGTATCAAGGATTTCTATGGCGGAGAATGTCACAGAGGGTAAACATACTGTGAGTACAGCTGTGCTGAAAGCTAAACATTTAAAGTTCAATAGTCGATTCCTTTTTGAACTTTGATTCCAGAGTCGAAAGCATGCTTAGTGTTGTTAATTTCGCTTACTGTATCCGCGAGTGCAATCAATTCTTTGGAGGCATTTCGACCCGTGACAACTGCATGCTGATTTTTTGGTCTGTTTTTAATAGCCTTGAGAATGCGACTTTTTTCTAGGTAACCATAAGTTAACATGTATGTAAGTTCATCCAGGATTACGAGTTCATAGCTGGAATCGGTGAGGAATTCTTCGGCCTTAACCCAAGTCTGCTCGGCTGCCGTTATGTCCTTACTCCGATCTTGAGTTTCCCAGGTAAACCCAGTGTTCATTACATGAAAGTCCACTAATGGATGCTCGGCAAAATTCGCATGCTCACCACAATCCCATTGACCTTTGATGAATTGGACTACGGCGCATTTCATGCCATGACCGACACTTCGAGCTAGCATACCAAATGCGGAAGAACTCTTACCTTTCCCATTACCTGTTAGTACCAGAAGTAAATTTTTTTCGGTAGTTGCCGCCGCAATTCGCTTGTCGACGTGTGCTTTTTTGCGCTGCATAGCTTTTTTATGTCGCTCATTCCTCTCTTCTTGATTGCTCAACAGTGTCACCTACTTTGCTTTTTAGATGTTTATCCTAAATCCGAGATATGAGCCGCGTCTTGGCGTCAGATATCCAATTACTTCTTCATACTTTTCGTCTAACACATTTTCTATCCTGGCAAAAATTTCGATTTCAGGAGTTATCTTGTACGATATAGATATGTCCAGTACTTCAAAATCATCTAGACCTATCAGACTACCAAATCTTTCGTCGATGGAGTTTTTTGACATTCTGTAGAAGCTATTCAGTCGTAATTTGCCCGAATCATTCTGATAATTGATACCGATGTTTCCTAGCTTTTCTGGTCGGCGTAGTCTTTGTAAACCGTTAGGGCGTTCCGTATCATTATAGGTATAGTTAGCTTTGAAAGTTAAGGAGTCAGAAAGGATGTACGACCCGTTCACCTCTACACCAGTTGACTTGCTTTTGCCTGTTTCTTGAAGGTAGCCGCTATAACCCGCTAAATCAAAATAGATCGCATCATCAATCTCTTGATCAAAAACAATCAGTTCACCACTTACCTTATCATGAGTATTAAATTCAAAGCCATATTCATACCCCTCACTTGTCTCTTCTTTCAACTGCGTATTTGAAGCCGGCGGAAAAGCCCATGGTCCACCATTGTAATGAACCTCATAAAGGCTTGGAGCCCTGAAGCCAGTCCCATAGCTCGCCTTAAATCTAATTGCTGTGTTGATCCAATTAAAGAGATACGCGCTGGTGATTCTGTGGCTTGTATGATCACCAAAATCGTCATTTTTGTCTCGTCTAACACCGCCGGATATTGTCAATCTGGTGGAGAAATTACTGAGGAATTCGAGATAATAGCCCTCATTGTCTCTCTCCATCTGGCCATTAATCTCCTCTTCCAAATCAAAGCCGTATATCAACGAGAAGTTATCGAATTGATTTAAGCTTCCAATGTACTCAATCCTATTTAACTCACCTGCAGATGAAAATCCTAGTTCATCAGCGGAAAAAAACTTGCGATCGGTTTCTGTCTTTGAAAATCCTAATGAATGTGTCAAAGTCTCTGAGTTGTAGTCGATGGACAGACGACTTGCCTCTAGCTCGTAATCTGACTCACAGTCATGGATAGTGGTTTGTAAAAAACAGCCGTCATATTCAGAGTCGCCTTCAACATTTCTATGGACAGCTTGTATTCTAATCTGATCGGTTAATTTCGTTCCTGCTCTCAAATGGATAGTACTGTTTTCATACCCATCGTCATCCATGAGTATATTGTCATCAGAGCGCGCATTGAAACCGTCTGTATTAATCTGGTTGGCAAAAATTGAAAAATCGCTACTACCATTTGATCCGGAGATATTCAGGTTTCCTTGACTAGTGCCAAATTTGCCTGATTGTGCTTCGAGAGACGTATTCAATCCCTCCTCGTTGGTTTGGGAGGAAAGTGCAATGATACCTCCGGCGTCAGCTCCGAAGTTTAATCCTTGCGGTCCCCTTAAAATTTCAACTTGCCCTATGCCGTCGCTTAAGATGTGCTCAATAGGGGTTGCTACTTGGGTTGCGCTGGGGTCTGACAGCCTAAGGCCATCGAACAGAACGAGTGTACGAAAACCCTCCTCTCCTCTAATCCTAAGCGACGAGGTAGCACCCATTCCGCCATTAGAGGTTGAAGCAACACCCGGTGTTTGGCGAAGTATATCCTTGATTGAGAGGTTGCCGTATTCAGCAATATCTTCTTGTGTTAAGACGGAGACGGAAGAAGCTACTTTTGAAGAAGGTACAGGGAGTCTGTGCGCGACTACTATTATCTCTTCTACATCCTGATCCGTGGATTGAGCTAGCGTATTAGTACAGGCGAGCATAAGGCAGCTATATATTAAATTTTTTGCTCTTGCGACTATTTTCACAGGGTGCTCCTCAAATTAATGCATGAAGAGTCAATACAGAAAAACAGCAGACAGGATTCCACGAACAAAAGCAATCAATTGCTTTGCCACAGATGAGCCCTCCGCTGCATCACGATCGACTGTCTAGCTGGCTGGTGTCGGACTTATTGAATTATTGAAAAGAATCCAAATTACCGTTGCGGGGGCAGTGTTGGCCTTTCACCAACTTCCCATTTAATTAGACAGCAGTTTCCTACTATCTGAACCACACTCGACTTTTTAAAGGATCGCAAGTGTAATCTTTATTCTTAAAATGTGCAAAGAAGTTAAGAATCTTTCATGAACACTATTATAGCCCACATTCATTTTGTTTATTTATAATGGCTTGAATTATGCCTTCACAATTCAGGTTGATCTCATCCAACATTTCAGAAGGTTTTCCATGCTCTAGGAATTTGTCGGGTAATCCAAGATTCAGCGTCTGGATAGGCGTACTTGTTTGGGTCAGAAACTCATTTACAGCCGAGCCTGCGCCCCCCATTACTGCGCTTTCCTCGACAGTGACGACAAGCTGATGGTTAGCTGCGAGTTTGCTAATAAGCTCCTCGTCAAGGGGCTTAACAAATCGCATGTCAACCAGCGTTGCTCCGAGTTTTTCCGCTGCCTCAAGAGCCGCCTTAACCATACTTCCAAAAGCGAAGATAGCAATTGTATTTCCATCTCGCCTGATTAACCCTTTTCCAACTTCTAAAGGGCTCATGCCCTTATCAATCGGTATTCCAATTCCTTTGCCGCGAGGATACCTTACGGCAGCAGGACCATTGAAGTCGTACCCTGTAGATAGTGCCCGATATGTTTCACTCTCATCGCTCGGAGTCATGATTATTAAATTTGGGATACAGCGCAAAAAAGAAATATCAAAACTACCAGCGTGAGTTGGCCCATCCTCACCCACAAGTCCGGCCCTATCAATCGCGAATAGCACGTTCAAATTTTGAAGAGCAACATCATGGATAAGCTGATCATATGCTCTTTGCAAAAAGGTGGAATAGATCGCAACAATTGGTTTGACACCTTCGCACGCTAGGCCAGCGGCAAAAGTTACCGCATGTTGCTCTGCGATAGCCACATCATGAAACCTATCTGGGAATTTTTCGGCAAATCTACGCATGCCCGAGCCTTCGCCCATTGCCGGAGTAATTCCCACAGCCAAGCTATCCTTTTCAGCAATATCACAAAGCCAGCTACCAAATACCTCAGAGTATGAGAGTATGTGCTGGCCTGTGTTAACGTTTTTGCTATTAGCGGATTTCGCCTCGATTTTGCTCATAGCATGCATGCCAAAAGGATCCTTTTCAGATTCTGAGTACCCTTTACCTTTTTGCGTAACTATATGCAGTAATTGTGGACCCCGAAGGGTTTTAATGTTTTGTAAAATTTCAACGAGGCCAGGCGCATTATGCCCGTCTATCAATCCAATATAATTAAAACCTATTTCTTCAAATAAAGTGCCAGGTGACACCATACCTTTCATGTATTCCTCTGCTCTATGAATAGCTTTCAGTGCCGGAGGTATTTTTGAAAAAACGCGCTTACTGCCTGTTCGTATAAAATTATAAGGTTTACTCGCCCACATTCTCGCAAAGTAACTCGATAATCCTCCAACATTGTTTGAAATTGACATGTTGTTATCGTTGAGAATTACCAGAATGTTGTCATCGATATGCCCAGCGTGATTTAGTGCTTCGAAAGCCATACCAGCTGTCATAGCGCCATCTCCGATAACTGCTACATGATACTGATTTTCATTCTTTATCCTATCTGCAACCATCATTCCCAAGGCCGCGCTGATAGAGGTACTTGAATGCCCAACTCCAAATTGATCAAACTCACTCTCATGCCTATTTGGAAAAGCTGCTAGACCTCCCTTTTGACGAATCGTTAGAATTTCATCACGCCGACCCGTTAAAATCTTATGGGGATATGCTTGATGACCCACGTCCCACACCAAACGATCTTTGGGCGTATTGAACACGTAATGCAACGCTACTGTGAGTTCGACTACACCAAGACCTGCTCCAAAATGACCGCCTGTTTGACCTACGGCGTAAAGAAGGTAGAGCCGCAGTTGATCGGCTAGCTCAGAAAGCTGGGAAATTTCTAATTTTTTAAGGTCCAGTGGACTATCAATTTGATCAAGCAGCGGTGTGCTCGGTCTCTCTGACGGAATTTTCTCAAACATTTGATAACTTAATTGATTGCGTGTTCGATTAAGGAGTATAACAAGTTGACCCTAGATCGGGAAAATCAATTATTAGTGAACTCGTGAGGTTATATATTCGGTAATCTCTCTTAATTCGGTTGCGGGCGTGGGTAAATCTTGAATTAAGAGTAAAGCCTGCTTGGAGAGTTCAATGGTTTTTTTTCTTGCCTCTTTGAGACCTAAAAGACTGACATATGTGGTTTTGTTTTTGGCTCTATCTGAGCCCTGAGGTTTGCCAAGAGTAGAAGTTTCACTGATCTCGTCTAAAATATCGTCCTGTACTTGAAACGCGAGGCCTATGATATCGGCAAAACTTTCTAAACTTTCTAGGTGCTTTTTCTGGACTTGAGGATTACAGATAGCACCAAGTTTAACGCTTGCCTTGATTAGAGCGCCTGTCTTGCGTTGATGCATTTTCTCCAATACTGTAATGTCCATAGCAATGCATTCGGCTTCAAGGTCCATTGCCTGCCCGCCTGTCATGCCTTCTGCACCAGTAGCCTCACTAAGTATTTCCACCATTGCTAGTTTGGTTGATTCACTCAAATTAGACTTTTGGGTGCTTAGACACTGAAAGGCGAGAGATTGAAGAGCATCACCAACTAACACAGCGATTGCCTCACCATAGGCTTTGTGGACGCTTGGTTTTCCCCTTCTTAAATCGTCATCATCCATTACTGGCAAATCGTCGTGTACTAGAGAGAAACTATGGATTAGCTCAACTGCACAAGCCGCGGCATCCGCGTCCTCGATCCTGGCTCCAACGGCTTTCGCACTGGCATAAACTAATAATGGACGTATTCGTTTTCCACCGTCCATCGTCGCATAGCGCATGGCTTCAACTAGCCGCTTTTCAGGCTTAGATAAAGAAAAAATGCCATCGAGGTTGGAATTCACTCTTGCTTTTGTAAAGGCAATGAGCTCTGTCAAATTCTGAGAAGTTTCAGCTTGCATTTTTCATACTAAATTTCATCTTCCAACTTGGCATCTTCTGTATCACCTTCCTCGTTAATTAAAATTTGAACTTTTTGTTCTGCCTTTTTTAGAGCAGTTTGGCATTCGCGCGTTAGTTTAATTCCAGTCTCAAACGCTTTTAGAGAATCTTCTAAACTTAATTCGCCGCTTTCCATTGAGGAAACAAGTTGTTCTAGATTTTCTAGCGCCTTTTCGAAATTAAATTCCTGATTTGAGTTTTTCGCCATAATTTTCTAGCTTCGCTTAATTTGGAAATCGAGTAGACACGATTATAAGCTAAGTGATGTTTAAAATATGTATTTAGTTTAATAAAACTGTTATGAATTCATACTCTTGATTAGTTTGATGAGCAGCTAAGAAATTATTTCTGATAGAGGTTTTCAGAGGTATATTCCTTGTTGTGATAGTTTGACTGAGTTATGCTCGACGGAATGATGGTCTTTTGGTAAATCGAGTCTAGAAACAGTAGAGCCAAGACAATGGATACAAATAAAAGTTATGCGGCACAAGTGGCAAGACATCTGGCAATTTATGCAGCGGGTGTTTTGGCTGTATTGGTTTTAGTCATCTATGCGCTTGCATTTTTTGCGGGTAGTGCCGGTTCTAGTGTTAATGGGAATGCCATAAACATAGAGAGAAACAGCATAACTATAGCATTATCAGAGGAACCACCGCAGCTTGACTCTACTAGATCTACAGATGCATCCAGTTTTATAGTTCTTGCTCATACAATGGAAGGACTTATCTCATACGATAACAATGACCAATTGATTCCTGGGGTCGCTGCTCGATGGGAGATTAGAGATGATGGAGCTACTTTTTGGATACGAGAAGAGGCTAAATGGAGCGACGGTGAACCGGTTACTGCACACGACTTTGAATTTGCTTGGAAACGAGTTTTGGATCCGGGGACAGCAGCTGAATACGCTTTTATTTTATACCCGATTAAAAATGCAGAAGCTGTAAACCAAGGAGACTTACCAAAAGAAATGCTCGGCGTAAGAGCACTTTCTGACACTATTTTGGAAGTAGACTTTGAACGGCCAACGCCTTACTTCGATAAGCTAGCCGCCTTCAACACATATTTTCCAGTACGGGAAGATTTTTTTGAAAGTACTAACGGTCGATATGGTGCCGATGCAGATATGCTCCTTTACAACGGGCCATATGTCCTAAAGGAGTGGGTGCATGGCGCTTCAATGGTGTGGAGTAAAAATCCTTTCTATTGGAATGATGAGAAAGGCTTTTTGGATGAAATCGTGACCGCGTATATAACCAACGACGTTAACGCGAATTTAAATCTATTTAAAGACGGTCAAATCGTGCAGACCGGACTTAGTGCGCCAATGTTGCCCACTGCTATGGAATCACGATGGCAGATTGACCGATTTATGGATGGTTCACTATTCTTCCTCGAATTTAATCATCGCCCTGGCAGAGTAACTGAGAACCTCAACTTTCGAAAAGCCTTGCAACTTGCTCAAGATCCGAATGAGCTAGTCTACAAAGTCTTGAAGGAGGCTAGTTATTTGCCTGCCGAAAGCTTATTTCCTGTTTGGATTCAAGGATTGGAAGGAGCATTTCGAAAAGAGTATCCGCCGCCGCAGCATAGGATGAACATAACAAAGGCACGAGAGCATCTGGAATTAGCCAAAGCTGAGCTAGGCTTGGAAGCTTTTCCACCCATAGTCCTGCTTACGGGAGATTCTTCATTATCTCTACTTGCGGCTGAATATTACCAAGAGCTCTATAAGAAGAATTTGGGATTAGATTTTAGAATTGACGCGCAAATATTTAAGCAGCGTTTGGCTAAAATGACTTCTGGTGACTTTGATATTGTGATGGCTGGTTGGGGGCCAGATTATTTTGATGCCCTCACTTTTGGCGACCTGTTTGCATCTTGGAATTTAAATAACAGGGGAAGATATCAGAGTGATACGATGGATAGCTTGGTGCGTATCGCACAGTCCGAGCTCGATCCCCAAAAGCGAATGGACTCATTTGGTGCGATCCAAGAATTGATTCATGAAGACGTAGTGATCGTTCCAATGTATGAGCGAGGAGTATCTTTTGTTGTAGACTCCAGATTGAAAGGTTTTAAAAGGAGATCGGTCGGTCCACAAGTCGACTATAATTATGCATATATTAGTGATCAATGATGTTATCCGCGATTTGATTTTACGAAAATTAGTATCTTAGAACTTTATGATCTCCTACATTGTTAAGCGTTTATTTCAAGGCATCCTTACGGTCTGGTTTATAGCTACAGCGACATTTTTCGCTATGCATAATGTTCCAGGGGACCCTTTGCTAAATGATCGAGCTGTCAGCGATGCGATCAGGGCGAACTTGGAGTCCAAATATGGTTTGGACCAACCGTTGGGCACGCAATATCTAATCTACCTAAAAAACTTGAGTCAAGGTGACTTTGGAATCTCCTTTACGCAGGAAAATCGTCAAGTTAATGACATAATCAGAGAGCATTTTCCAATTTCAGCGATCCTTGGAATTCTCGCAGTTGTCTTTGCTGCGACAGGTGGGATTTTGTTTGGGGCACTCACTGCAATCTACCGCAATAGATTACCTGATTTCATTATCATGATCTTAGTGATTTTAGGTATTTCTGTGCCGAGTTTTGTGATTGCTGCAATGAGTCAACTAGCACTCGTGTCGTTTAATAACCTCTTCGGAGTCACGGTAATCCCTGTGGCGGGGTGGGGTACGATCTCTCACATGCTTACACCTGCTCTAGTTCTGGGTCTTGGGACGATGGCATATCTTACTCGTTTAATGCGTTCATCAATGCTGGAAGTTGTAGGCTCAGACTACATCAGAACCGCAAAATCAAAAGGTATTCCTGCAACTAGGATTTTTACGCGACATCAAATTCGTAACGCAATATTGCCAGTAGTCACGGTATTAGGCCCATCGATCGCGTCCATAACCACTGGTGGTTTTGTCGTTGAACTAGTTTTTGCAATACCCGGTTTGGGCAGATATTTTGTGCAAGCTGTACAGCAGCTTGATTACACGGTGATTATGGGCACAACGGTATTTTATGGAGCTTTCCTTGTTTTTATGGTCATCCTCGTTGATATCCTCTATGGTCTCATAGACCCCAGGGTGAGGCTCGAAAAATGACTTCTCTATCTCCGTTAGATTTTGAAAGAATTTCTGATGAAACTGTAAAAGAGAGTATATCAAGACCGTCTCTTTCATATTGGGCCGACGCATGGATCCGTCTTAAAGCGAACAAAAGAGCACTTTTTTCTTTGTACTTGATACTGTCACTTTTGGTATTTACGATTCTTGGTCCGCTAATTTGGAATGTCGATCCGGCCTTTCAAGATCTTGATCAGATTAGTCAGCCTCCCGGCTCAGATCGTCTGGCTCTCATCGTCAATGACTATGAGCCGTGGTCAGGCCAGGCCGACTCGACCGGATCAGGGCTTCGTCTTGCAGAAAACGCCAATACCATGGTTGTCCGTTTGGTGTGGGATGCCTTACCTAACTCGACCGGGCATAGGGTTTACCGAAATATCTTTCCAGTTGGCATTGAGCGAGCTTTTGGAATTCCTCTGGCTGAATATTTTGATAATACAACGCTTTCCTTCGAAGATCGTTTAGATCTTAAACCACAGCGCTATTACTATTCGGTTGTTTCCCTCGATGAAAACGGTGAGCTCGGCGACGAATATCAGTCGATTGCGGTGGACCCGCTGAGGGTGATCACAATTAGTGAGGCACGGACTAAAAATCTTGTTGCCCTTGATGCAGAGTTAAACATTGGAGATGCGATTAATCTGAATTTACATCCTCTTGGCACAGATTACCTTGGCAGAGATATGTTAGCACGACTTATGGAGGGGGCAAGAGTATCTTTATTCATAGGTATTGGAGCGCCATGCTTATTTATAATTTTCGGAATTATATATGGCTCCTTTGCCGGATTCGTTGGAGGAAAAGTTGATCAATTATTTATGCGCTTCGCCGACTTTGTGGTAGCCCTTCCGTTCTTATTATTTATGATTCTTTTCAAAATAGCTTTTGGAATAGGCCCTGGCGAAAGTGGTGTGTTCCCAATGCTTGTTGCGTTAGTTGTTTTAATGTGGCCCTCTACCGCGAGGTTGGTTAGAGGTCAGATACTTCAAATAAGAGAGCAGGGTTATATCGGAGCCTCTCAACTCCTTGGTGCTAAAACAAATTATTTAATATTCCGGCATATGTTGCCAAACACCTTAGGAGTGGTTTTGGTAACCATCACTTTTGCGATTCCAAGTGCAATTTTTATAGAAGCATTTCTATCGTTCATTGGTATGGGTGTTGCGCCGCCAACGCCATCTTGGGGAGCCATGTCCAATGAAGGTATAAAAAATATGCTGACTTCGCCTCACGAGCTAATTTTGCCTGCGATTTTGATAAGCATTACCGTGCTGGCTTTTAATTTGTTGGGTGA
>CACJAW010000037.1 GCA_902591495.1 uncultured Pseudohongiella sp. | reverse complement strand
AAACTACCGTCTTAAAGCCTTCGTTTTTAGCTACAGTTAGTCCCGGGGCAAGCGCACTCAGATCGACAAAAGAGTTGATATTTCTTGATTCTAGATCGTCTGAGGTTATAGCTGTTACCGCTTGTGATAAATCTTGAAGACTTTCATCGCGCTTCTCTGCAACTACCATAATCTCCTCAATCCTTGATTCTTGTGATACGACACCAGCCGTAAAACCAATAGAAGCAAATAATAGGGTGTACCGCCCTGATCTAGAGCATAGTGATTTTAAAGTCATTTCTGTTACCTTGGATGGGTTAAAGTCGTTGTTTCGGGGTAAAACGTTTTATTTATCATGATATTTTATCATGCCTTTTTATAGATCACACCGTTTCATGGTGGTGCGGTCATTTTAAACTGATTTAATGTCCTTTCTCTGCATGGCACTTACCGAGATATCGATCATAGTGCGGAACCACTTACTCTCGGACCAACTTGTTGACCACTGAGTATGTAGACCTGAATAAATGTCGATTAAAAATTTGCATTGTTATATATGCCAGCAAAATTTATGCCTACTAGCATGTAGACATTATGCTCTAATGGTTTTTACTTTCGCTGCTCACAGTACTGTGATGTAGACTTAAGAATCGAATAAGTAATTGTAGAAAATATGGGGCATTAACCAGAATGTCAGAAATGGATAGCAAACAAACTTACTTGGACTCCGGACAAGAGATCACGACTAAGCCCTTTTCTGGAGTTTCTCACATTGACGCCCTCTTAAACATGGGAGGTGGAGGATGGAATGAAGACAATGGCGACCCGATTAGATGGGCAAGTGATCCTTTTCTAACCAAACCAGACTCGGATAGTTCGATTACGTTGATTTCCTATAGCTTCGCTAAAGGAGGAGACTCCAATGTGCCCTACAGTTACACGGATGATGCAGGTGAGATCTCTGCGATTGCCTTTAACACGAAGCAACAGGATGATATTCGCGCCTCTCTGACTGAAATTGAAAAGTATATAAAAGTGAATTTTGTGGAAGTTGAGGAAAATAAGGAAAGTGGTAGCGTCGGCACAATACGATTTGCGATGAATACGATCACAGATGAGCAAGGAAACTACAGAGAGGGTATTGCCGCGACGGCAGATCCGGTATCGCTGCATCCTCGTGGCGGTGACGTTTTTTTCAATAAGTGGTTCGTGAACGGGGATTTTTCGACCGGTGTAGTTCCAATGGCAGAGGGACAGGGAAGCGTGGGTTCGCAGACGAATATTGGCGATATCCACATTATGTATCATGAGATATTTCATGCCCTTGGATTGGAACACCCTAACGATAACCGAGATAAGCCCTTTCCAGATGAAATTAATTTTAAAGAATATACGGTCATGGCAGGCGAGTACCGTACCGACGGAGCGTCAACGTTTATCCTTCAAGACAAGGAGTACGCTATCGTCTCTACACCCATGGCTTATGATGTTGCTGCACTCCAACACTTGTATGGAGCTAACCTAAAACACAATGACGGAGACACGATTTATAAATTCGATCCTTTTGTCCCAGAAATAAAACTTATCTGGGATGGGGGAGGGACAGACACCCTTAACTTTGAGGAGTTTTCGGGTAATAACACGATTGATTTAAAAGGCGGCTCATATAGCACTGTCCCGTTTAATGTTTGGTCTTCGAAAAATAATATTAGTATCGCCTTTGGAGCGGTTATGGAGGATGTCATAAGTGGTTCTGGAGGAGACACAATTACTGGGAACTCTTCAAACAATAGGATCACCGGGGGCAAAGGATCTGACACTATCGACGGCGCGTCAGGGGTTGATATGGCGATTTATGATGCGAACTTTATCGATGCTAGTTTGAATAGCTTCGTAGATTATGAATCGAGCGGTGAGAATATTTACCTTAAAACCGCATGGAATGTTGTTCTTGCTAGTGATACGGATACTTTACGTAATATCGAACGGCTCAAATTTAACGATACATATATAGCTTTGGATATGAACGGCAATGCGGGTAAGGTAGTGAAATTATTGGCTGCCGTGTTGGGTAAGTCATCGGTGGAAAATAAGGAATACGTCGGTGCGGGACTGAATGCCCTTGACAATGGAATGACCTACGAAGGACTCATGAAAGCCGCTATTGATGTTGTCTTTGGTCCGAACCCCACTGGTGCCTCAGTAGTTGGGGCTTTTTATGAAAATCTTGCTGGCTCTCCTGCACCTCAATCTATTTTAGATGAATATGGTGCTTTGCTTGATGATAAAACAATGACCCCTACCGAATTAGGAATCGCTGTAGCTGAACACAGTTTAAACGCAACAAACATAGACTTGATCGGCCTCGCATCATCAGGTGTGGAGTACATGATTTAGTTGCCCAAGAATTCTACTATTTCTTTAGAAATAGTATATGTATTTCTATAGTCAGTATAACTGACAAGTAAATTTTGCGCCCGGAGATCAAATTGAAAAATTACACAAAGTTCCATCCAAATTATGAAAAAATACTAGATGACCACTTCGAAAGCCTTATAAAAAATGAGCAATTATCTGTTCCAGGGCTTGTGGTCCTAGCTCGCCGCGGCGCTGAAACATACCATAAAGCCTTTGGTATGAGTGATCTAAAGACCGGAAAAAAAATGAAGACCGATGCTATATTCAGGATGTTTAGTATGACAAAGGTGTTAACTAGCTTTGTAGCATTGAGATTGTACGAGGAGGGACTTTTTGATCTCGAAGACCCAGTGAGTAAGTACATTCCATCATTTGATCGCTCTTGGGAAGTAGTGGTGGATAGTGAAAGAGGTCCGGAGTCGATCGCATACCGAAGTTTTCTTACTGGAAAAGTTCTCGAGTTAAATTACAAACGTGATAAATCAGTTCGACCTATGCTTGTCAAGCATCTGATGAGTGAGTCGTCTGGCATCGAATATGAGTTGTTTTCAGAGTACGACTCTTTTCTTGGTGGTGGTATTTGTGACCGGAATGCTGGCCTCATTGCAAATGCAATCAGACAGGAGTTGCATCCCGAGGTTTATAGAAGTACGAGTATTGTGGGTGCGAGTTTAACTTTAGAGGAGTTTGTCGACACCATTGGAAACGCTGGTGTTTTAACTTGTGAACCTGGAGAGTTTTCCTATGGCCATGGAGCCACGGTGCTTGGTCGAGTGATTGAAATCATATACGAACAGAGTCGAGGTACATTCAAGAAATTTTCGGAAATTATGTCTGAACTGCTATTTAGTCCCTTAGGAATGAGCGATGCAGCGTTTTTTCTTTCAGATGGTGATCCAAAGACAGATCGAGTTCCAACTTTATATGGCGCAGTTATCGATGAAAGTGGGATGGGAACACGAATTGCTGAGGAGCAAGAATGCTACCCAGAGGGAGTTGAATTTCGAACTAACCAAACGGCCCATTACTCCGGTCCGCGAAGCTATGAAAGTGGAGATACTGGTTCGATGATGACTGCTGAGGACTATTCAAAGTTCTACGATATGCTGCTCAGAGGTGGGTTAGATAAAAATGGGGGACGCCTTCTTAGTTCTCAAGGCGTTAAAACTTTGTGCAAGGGCCGGTTTAAGGATCTCAGACTTGATACGCCTTTGGCAAAGGCATTTGGAGTAGCTGGGGCACATAGCCCTTTCCCGAAATCCTTTAACTTTGGTTGGGCAACAGCTCACGGAGAAGATCATACCCTCCGAGGTTATGCAACTTGTGATCACAGTGATATGAGCAATTGGGGTGGGTATGCGCTTACACAAGGGTTTTTTTATCTTTCTGAGGATTCCTATATGTTGGTTTGTCCCCAGCTTATGTTGACGACTCCAGGTGCTTTTGCTTTTGGACAAACTTTAATTCGAGATAAATCTATGTCTGTTTTCCATAGTGTATGGAACTAGTTCTATCTAAGAAGATACATGTTTTCGCGGGACAGTTTTCAGCAACAAAAGAGTTGATTAGTGAAAATATACCTAGTGTTTTTTAATTATCACTCGATAAAGTGTTATGTACATAAAAAAATGCTAATAAAAAGGGGTGAGCAATGGACGAGTATCAAATAGTTAACAGTTTTAATATGTTCATGATAAGCAATGCAATGTATCAGCTGGGTGTTTTTATTCTGTTGTGGATAACGTTTCGGTGGGTACGCACTATTTATTCTAATGGAGCAGAGTTGATAGAAAAAATTCTTTGCACCATATTTGGTCTCGGGACTGTTTTTAATGGATTAATGATATCTGGGTTTTTCTATGCGAATTGGCAAGGGACGAGTTATGCATTAAGTCAACTCGATTCACTAAGCCCAACAGCACAGTCTTTTGTTGACTACTTACCTGTAGATACTTTGCCGGAGGTAAGTTTAATACCTTGGAATCCGGTAATGATCGTCTGGTGGTTAGGAGTGATAGTGGCAATCTTATATCCTATTTGGGTTAAAAAGACGTCTTAAAGTTTGACTAGGCAAGAGTGGTCTGTGAAAACGAAGTTAGAACTGCTCTTGCCGCGACAACTAAATTTGAGTATTTGAAGAAGCCAGAAACGATAAGACACAAGAATTGAAACGAGAGGGATTTTCTATAAACATGAAATGACTGCCTCCCTCTGGCGTTGAAAATATCTCTATTTCAGCACCTGGAATTACGGATGCGATCCATCGCTGAGAGGCGCTCGTAAAGATTGAATTTTCTCCGCCAATCACCAAAGTTGGGAGCTTAATGCGCTCAATCACATCCCGCCAGTCGCCATAAGCAGTGTCACGAAGCAATTGAGCGGCCAGAGGCCTGGGTAGCTTGAGGTTTTCCTTAGCAACGGTTTGCAGAGATGCAGTCGAAACTTCGGGGCTGAAAAGTCCTTTCAATAGTTCTGCGGTACTCTCTCTGTCAGATGCGGCTAGTACATTTCTGGCAAATTCATCAACATCATCTGCGGTTTGATAAAAGCATCCGAATCGCGACCTCTGCTCATCGCTCCATTGAGCCTGAGGAAACATGCAAGGTGCTTGATCTACAAGTACTAACCGTTGGACTCGGTTAGGACCAAAAAGGTCGAGGTAAGCCCAAATTACGGCACAACCCATCGAATGTCCCAAGAGGTCTACTGATGAGAGACCCAACTTGTCTAAGACTTCGCTTAGGTCTTTAGCCAAACGCCCGACTCGATAACCATAGTTGGGTTTGTCGCTTTCACCATGGCCACGCATATCAAGAGCTATAACTCTTCGATCTTCAGTTAAAGTTTCTGCATTTTGCTGCCACTCGGCTGCAGTTTGAGACCAACCGGGAATCATAATTAAAGGTTGACCACTTCCTCCTGTTAAGGCCGAAAGAGTGAGACCACTGTCTAGTTCAATTGAAATCCGTTCCATGTTTGCGCCTCGGCTGCATCGAGTAAGATTTAAGATAATTTCACAATACTGACTTCAATCCGCTCCGGAAGCAAGTGACTGATTTTTGGAGTGGCTCTATTTATTTCAGTCGAACTAATATGGCTCCGGCATTGTTGAGCTCTAGATCAAAATCTTTTATTTCGCCACGGTGCTCTAAATCGCGGAGGTATAGCATGGCTTCGTCACGAATCATCCCTGAGCCCACAACGAGTCGGATACGCATTACAACGTCTTGTCTGGCAAGATCAATTTCGCCTTGCATTTTTTTTAGCGCCTCGCTCACACTTTCTCCTTGGTGGGCAATATCTATAGTAAAAGTTGAACCGTCATGCTGAGATCTCAGATCATTGTCACACTTTGGACAGTGATCCATAGTTGCCATGATATTCATGCCACAAACTAAGCAAGTTTGCTGTTTCATGCTTTAGAGCCTGTCGTTATGGAAAACTGTCACTAATGTATCCAGACTAAATTAGTAGCGACTCGTTAATAGGATGGAAACATGACGCCACTTTCTTCAGTGAATCAGCCGTTAATTCAGGAATACCATAAACCTCCACTGGCACTTCGTGCTTAGTTTGCACTGTTCTGACAAGACGGTCGAAATCTCCATCGCCTGACAAAAGGAATACTCTATCTAATGCTGGCAAGGACTCCAGTATATCGATGGTAATTCCAACATCCCAATCACCTTTTGCCGACCCATCAGCGCGCTGAATAAAAGGTTTAAGATGCACACTAAAACCAATATGCCGCAAAGCATTTTGAAACTTCCTTTGGCTTTCATCGTTACGATCTATCGCATATGCTTTCGCGATAATGATGTTTCCTCTGGATGAAAGTCTTTGCCAAAATGCGCGGTAATCAAAAGATTTTCCAAAGGCATCTCTGGATGTGTAGTAAATATTTTGGACATCCACAAAAACGCCAATTTTTTCGGCGAGCGAAGTCACAAATTTTCAACACTTAATTTGGGTGAAGTTGAAGCCAAAGTACTCTAACTCTTTAAATAGTCTATTATTGCTGTGTACATTAGAATAGTAGTTGTAACTTTATGATAGCATGGTGATTGTACTGGTTTCTTGAGTTGAATCACAAATACGCTCCACCTCAAACTAATCACTTTAAGTATTCAAATGTCGCTTGTTCGTTTAGATAAAGTCTCCTTAAATTTCGGTACACATATCGTTTTAGACAATGTGGACTTCATGCTTAAAAAGGGTTCGCGAATTGGACTTTTAGGTCGAAACGGAGTCGGCAAGACCACCCTAATGAAAGTTATTGCAGGTTCTGTCGCCCCCGATGGAGGCGAGCGATGGGTTAGGTCAGGTGTAGAAATCACATGGTTAGAACAATCGCTGCCAGATGCTGATGAGCAAACAGTTTACGATATGGTAGCTGACGGCTTAGCGGAGATTGGTGCGCTATTAAAGGAATATCATAAGCTAACCGTGAACTATGAAAAGACCAAGGTAGATCAGCTCGAAAAAATTCAGAGTCAATTAGAGGCAAGAGACGGCTGGAGTATCAGTCAAAAGGTTGACTCAGTCATAACCCAGCTGGAACTCCCTGCAAATAAACTCATGTCTGAACTTTCTGGAGGATGGCGAAAAAGAGTTGCTCTTGCTCGTGCGCTAGTTAGGCAGCCTGAGTGTTTGCTATTGGACGAACCGACTAATCATTTAGATATACCGACAATAGAATGGCTAGAGAGGCAGTTAAAGGGCTATGGAGGCGCTTTATTACTGGTAACTCATGATCGTGAATTTCTCCAAAATGTTGTAAACGGAATAGTTGAACTAGATCGAGGGAATATCTATCAGTTTGATGGTAGCTTCGACCGCTTTTTGCGCTTTCGCGAAGAACAGTTAGCCGCAGAGGATACTGCCAATAAGTTATTTGATAAGAAACTTGCTGAAGAAGAGGTTTGGATTCGCAAAGGAATTAAGGCAAGGCGCACGCGCAACGAGGGACGTGTCAGGGCTCTTCAAGCAATGCGAGAGACTAGGAAGAGAAGGAGAGAATCGCTCGGGAAGGCAAAGTTCAAAGCTAACGTCTCGGAGGATTCAGGGAAAGTAGTAGCCGAACTAACTAATGTGAGCCACTCATTTGGAAATAAGCCAATCATTGATAATTTTTCCACAACGATAATCCGAGGAGACCGAATTGGGATTGTTGGAGGAAATGGTGCTGGTAAAACTACGTTACTCAAAATTTTGTTAAATAAACTAAGCCCAGATGAGGGAAAGGTTAAGTTAGGCACAAAGATGGAAATTGCCTATTTCGATCAGCTACGTGAATACTTGGACATGGAGAAAAATTTAGTAGATAACGTGAGTGATGGAGGAGACTTCATTGAAATCAATGGAAAATCAAAACATGTCATTAGTTATCTCAGTGAATTTCTATTCACACCTGATCGAATTCGAACGCCCGCAAAAGCTTTATCTGGCGGTGAGCAAAATCGAGCTATACTCGCCAAAGTATTCAGTAAGCCCGCCAATGTTTTAGTTCTAGATGAGCCAACTAATGATCTCGACATTGAAACTCTCGAGTTACTTGAAGATATTCTTATCAAGTTTGAGGGCACGATCCTTTTGGTAAGTCACGATCGAAAGTTTATGGATAATGTAGTTACCTCTTTAATGGTTTTTGAAGGTGATGGCAAAATCAATGAGTATGTTGGTGGCTACAGTGATTGGTCTAAAAAAGGTGGGAAGTTGCAAAATGTTGGAGAATCTAACAAAAAAGCTAGCACGGTACGGAGTAAAAAACTATCTGAAGGAAATCAAAGTAAGAATAAGGGTCCTAATAGTCAATCACGTAAAGACAGCAAAAAATTGAATCGGATTCTAGTGCGAATTGAACAACTTGAAGAAGAGAAAGCTAGGCTGGAAAAAATATTAGCAGGACCAAATTTTTATAATGATACAGAAGAGAATAAAGAAAAACTTTTTCAAGAGTTTTCAAATAATAAGAGGGATTTAGAGTGTATCTATGAACGCTGGGAGCAACTTGAAGCTAGTGAGGGAGAATAAATACTTCAGAACTACTGAGATAATCTCGACAACAAGTTATTTTTTTCTAGTTGTGATAAAATGGCATACATTGTAAGTAGAAGTTGTATTTCCTCGTTAGATATTTGACCTATATCTGAAGTTTTTCTACCCACCTTACATACTCTATTTACTTCAAGGATATTTATGCGGTAACCCATGCAAATCCTTTTGCGCACTATGTAAAGAAAAGGAATTTACAAATCTAGTTTCTTCTATTTCAAATGACCATAGGAAACTGACCTAACATATTTTATGACCAGGGCCTTATCTGTATTCCATCTCGAAAAATTAGGATCCAAGAAAATTATGATAAAGAGAAAAATAAATGCAATTTAATAAACTTGGGTTAAGCGAGTCACTATTAAGCGCTATCAAGATGTCAGGATATGAGAGGCCAACCCCAATACAGGAGAAAGCAATTCCCGCGATACTCAGTGGTAAGGATGTAATGGCAGCCGCTCAAACAGGCACAGGAAAGACAGCTGGTTTTACATTGCCGCTTTTGGAGCTACTTAATGGTAAGAGTCAAAATACTCCCAAGAGTATTCGGGCCCTTGTTCTCACGCCGACCCGAGAGCTAGCTGCCCAGGTTAAAGGTAGTATCGATAAATATGGAACGAACGAAAAATTAAAATTTGGTTTAGTTTTCGGTGGAGTGAATATCAATCCGCAAAAGAAAGAGCTTAAAGAAGGTCTGGATATATTAATTGCGACACCTGGACGCCTACTCGATTTATATCAACAGCAAGCCATTCAATTTAACAAAATAGAAATATTTATTCTCGATGAAGCCGATCGGATGCTAGATATGGGTTTCATTTCAGATATACGACGCATTTTAAAGTTAATGCCAAAAAAGCGTCAGAACCTGATGTTTTCCGCAACATTTTCAGATGAGATACGTCAATTGGCAAAAACAATCTGTTATAAACCTATTGAAATTGATGTTGCTCCTCGAAATTCAACAGTAAAACTGATCTCCCAGAAGCTCTTTATGGTAGATAAGGCAAAGAAGGTGGACTTGCTATGCGCTATTACTCGTTCGACTCCTGATCAAGCTCTGGTATTTATTCGCACAAAATATGGAGCAAATAATCTGGTTAAGAAGCTTAACCGAAACAAAATTTCTTCACTGGCGATTCATGGGAATAAATCTCAGTCTCAAAGAACTAAAGCGTTAAATGCTTTCAAAAATGATGAAGTTCAAGTTTTAGTGGCTACTGACATTGCAGCGCGAGGTATAGATATTGATCAGCTAGCCAGTGTGATTAATTTTGATTTGCCACAAGTGCCTGAAGACTATGTTCATCGTATCGGCAGAACTGGTCGAGCTGGTGCAAGGGGGAATGCGATCTCTCTGGTATCCATGGAGGAAAAAAAACAACTGCGGGATATCGAGCGAGTAATAAAAAAACCTATACCAGTAGCTGACATTGCTGAATTTCGATCATTTTTGCCTTCACAAGAAGAGCATAACAAGTCCTCCGTTAGCCAAGATAATAAGAAAGAGCAGCAAAAGAATGAGATGCCTAATCGGCGCCGACGCAGACGAAAGAAACCCAATAATAGTGACAAGGGGAAAAGGGCAGGTAGTCGAATCTGTAACGATAAGCGGCGTTCCAAAGCTGCCGCCAATGTCTAAATAAAGTACATACGAAAATTCTAAGAGAGTGACTTGTGTGTTAAACGATTAACCCTTTAAATAAGGAACCTAATGAGAAAAATACTGTACTATATTGGGTCGTATAGCAAGTTCCTGAAAAATTAAAAAAGTGGTTAGACTATGATAGCTAGGATCACCGTGTCCCCGACAAGCGAAGCGTGTGGCGCAGAAGTTACAGAGATTGATATTTCAAAACCGCTGTCTCAAGCAGAAGTGCAAGAAATAAGGCAGGCCTGGTTAAAGCACCATGTTCTCGCTTTTCCGAATCAGTCTCTGGACAAAGAACAGTTTGAGCGCTTTTCACTTTACTTTGGTGAATTTGGGGATGACAGTTTTTTTGGCCATATCCCTGGTAGTGATCATATCGCTTCGGTCATTAGAGAGGCCGAAGATACCAGTCCAATTTTTGCTGAAGTTTGGCATACAGACTGGAGTTTTCAGGAAAACCCACCAGCAGCGACCTTTCTTTATAGTTTGGATATACCCTCTGAAGGCGGGGATACTTTGTTTGCTAACCAACACTTAGCGCTTGCGGAAATGCCGGCTCAACTTAGAGCTAAGTTTGACGGAAAAATCGCGATTCATAGCGCAAAGTTTGGATACGCACCAAAAACTGGTACCTATGCAACTAAGGAAGGTATGGGAAGCATGGACATACGTCCCTCAGATATTGCCTACAAGCAGCAGTCTCATCCGCTGATTCGCAATCATCCGGAGACAGGCCGGCCGGGTATATTTGGCGCGCCCTATGCTTATATTGCTGGCTTTGAAGGCATGACTGAAGAGGAATCAAAACCCCTACTAAGGGAACTTATAAAATGGCAGTCTCAGGATCAGTTTGTATATCGACACAAGTGGAAAAAAAATATGCTGGTAATGTGGGATAATAGGAGCGTCTTGCATCATGCGACAGGCGGTTATGAGGGGCATAGGCGAGAACTTCACAGAATAACGATAAGTTGAGTAATTATAATTTGCGCCTCCGGTGTTAGATAGTTCTATTTTGCGTTTCAGCTTCAGCTATTTCTCTAAGTTTGGACCTTTGAATTTTTGTTCCGTTTGGACTTTTTGTAGTTGGAAATTCATCAAGGTAATGAAATATAGCTGGCACTTTAAATTTTGCTAGACCTTCGAAACAATAATTTATCAATTCTTCTTGTCTAGGAGATGTGCTTTTAGCCGGAATTATAAACGCATAAGCCCGCATTTTATCGTCAATGCGAACGGCGACTACCTGTGCTGCTTTGACAGCATCATGGTCTATGAGATGATTTTCAATTTCTGCTGGCGACACCAGGTATCCGCCAAGCCTCAATGTATCGCCCATCCTTGCTTGAAAAACGAATTCGGATTTTGAACATGTGTAGCCAAGATCGCCTGACTTGAGGTATCCATCTTTGCTGATTAAATCTTTGGTGGCGCCTTCATTTTTAAAATATTTAATCAATAAACTGGGGCCCTTAAACTCAAGCTCGCCACTCTCACCATGGGGTAAGATTTCTTTGCTCTCAGGATTCCTAGCCCGAACGCGAGCATTTGGTGATATCAGTTTGCCACCAGGAAGGTACCTATGTTTATCCTCTTGCGTATGCTCCTGCCTCGCAAATAGGGCTTGGACTTCGCTCATTCCATATAGACCCACCAGTTTTATGCCTCTTGCGCTAGCACGTAAAGTGATTTCTTCAGGTGGTAAGTTGAAGGCACCGTAGCCGCAGCATGTAAGAGATGGTAGGGCTGGGTTCCGGTCATCTGCTTCCAGAAGTGCCAGTAACATATCATCTGTGGCGCTGATATAGTGGACTTTGTGTCGATCGATTAAATCAATAGCCTCACGAGCATTAAAAGCACTTTGAATCACGTTTGGTCGAGCGCCGCTCAATGCAGCAGAAAAATGATTGAAGCCAAATACGCCGCAAAAAGGTAGCGTGTGGAAGAAAGCATTACTCTTGATTAAGGGTTCTAAATTCCGCCAAACTTCCGAGGCATGTATAGAAATACTGCTGTGGCTATGGAGTACAAATTTTGGCGCTTTGGTTGTTCCAGAGGTAGTAAAAATATTGCAGCCAGCGTCAGGTTGGCTATGATCGATTTCTGCGCCTGAGTGGTCGATTAATTCTAGATATGTCGTGACCTTTTTTGAGCAGAATGAGTTGGGTAGAAGACTGTTGGACTTGAAATCATTTTCTTCTTCATCGTAGATGATAACTGATTCAATCTTATTGAAAGCAGCATCTGCAATAGAGTTTAGAACCCCAAGGAAGTTAGCCTTTTTAAATAAAGGCCAAAATATAATACTCTTGGCGCCTGAGCGACTTACTATATCGGCTACTTCAGAGCCCTTAAAACGAGTATTGACTGCCACAGCGATGGCATTTAGTTGCATACATGCTAGGTAGAGCACTATGTAGGCTGGTGTATTTGGCAACCAGAACGCGACTCGATCGCCACTTTTTATGCCTAATTTTGATAGTCCACAACTAGCATTAAGGACCAACTTATGCAAAGTTCCATAAGTAATTTTGTTATAATTATAGATTAGGGCAGTTGAATCTCCTGATTCATCTGCATTGTGTCTGAGGATTGCGGGGATTGTGTCTAGTTCCTGACTGGCTTGCATATTGGTCGACTCTGATAAGAAAATTTGGGCAATTAGGGGCTTGCAGATTCTGCATTAGTGAAAGTAAATATGAGAGGTTCACTGCTTGTAAGTTTGAATTGCACGGCGTAATAGTCACTATCTACTTGTACTAACGGAATATTCAAAACGCCGTCAGAGTATGAGCCGGCTGTGACCGTTCCATCCCCACTTACAGCTGTTGTTAATAAAGGTAAAGCTTTTTTACGCTAAGCTACTCAACATTCACGCTTATATACTCATATGTGGACTTTCCGCCGTCAAAAGCACGAACCTTTAACTGATACTCACCGGGCTCAGAAAATATTATCTTCGTAGTTGCCTGTCCATCAACAACTTCTCCAAACATTGGCTCTGATAAAATATTAGCGGGTCCTCGCCAAACGCTAAAGGACACCGTAAGCTTGTCTTTTGGTGGTTGAGGCTTTTGTTTTGTTCCTCGTACATTTGTCTGCAAGTGCGGCACGTTTATAGGTATTTCTAGAGCATCGGCGGGCCGGGTCAGCAATGGTGTTCTATTCCACTCATTAACGGTAGTCTCTTCCTTCTCTGGTTCGGGTTTAGGCAGCCCATCGTCAGTTACACGGGCAGTTAACTCCAGTGTCCCGGGCAATCTGACGGAGTTTGCGTTTTGAACCTCAAGCTCAGGCGGTTGATTAGCCAAGACTTCTGGGTCTGGCGTATAGCCTCCGTACTCGTCTATTTCCCACTCTGCTTGGAGCCAACCGATAGCCTCCAATGTTTGGCCTTGAGATGTTAATCGCCAAACTATCTCCCGATTTCCAAAATCTGCGGGCACAGTTACTGTGAAAACATCTCTGTTATTCCTCGTTTGAAAGTAAGTTGGCTGATTCTGAATATTGTCCAAGCCCGCCATGTCAATAAAATTATTTTCACCCACAGGAATGTGCATTTCATCAGAGTAATTTCGATTTAAATATCCAAAGTGCATTTCTCTGGAGCCATCATCATTCCTCGACCATCCCTGGAATATGGGTTGAATAGTTTGACCAACGTCATATTTTAACTGATAGGGGAGGTGTGACCTTTGCGCATTTACATTCTGAATCGAAGTGAACATGACTAACAGAGTCAAAAATTTAAAAAAGACATTAATCGCTCGGGCTAACATGTTGTTCTCCATTACTGAATTTTTAGTAGCACGGTTAAATTCAAAGTTTCATTTATACCTTTTTATTTGGACCAGTAGTCGTATCACAATAAGGATTGAAACTAAAATATAACAAAAGGACCAAAGACATTTGAGTGCATAAAAACAGAAACATTAGGCACCCAGGGTTAAACTCTAGGTGCCGTTTTTACAGTTTATTCGCCGATGAAGGCGATTTCAGTTTCTGACTCATTTTGCAGATTTTTTCGACGTTCTAATTCTGCTATGTATTGTTCGTCCGTCATAGAATACCAGCCAAGCCATGCAAAACTCATTTCGTCAATTGTCCGACCGCCATCGCCGGTCCAATTGCGAGCATCATGGTTACCTGGATTGCTAGCTGTATTGTCAAAATAACTAATCAAATGAGCTACCGTGCCTGCAGGAACTAGAGGGGCAACGTCGTCGGCGTAGTTGTAAATCGTATGCCAGTTATAATCCCAATGCGCGCAACTGATAGTCTCCGTCTTCGCAGTCGGGCCTTGAGTTGGATAGATTAGTTCTAAACATTGATAAGAGCCTAAACCGTGCATGTGTGGCTGAAAGGCAGTGATTGTAGTGTTTGTATGGAAATACACGTACCCATCTGTTCGAACAATTTCGCCACCTGGAATATCCAGCAAGCTCTGACGCTGGGCTAATTGCTTCGACCAGCGACGATATTCCGGGTCATAGCCTTCGGGGTGAAATACGATTCCTAACTCTATTTTTGCATTAGTCTCTACACCAACAGGATGCATATGATAGGAGAGTCGCACTTCACTATCCGGGGGAAGTAATACACCAGAATTATCTGGGTAAATTTCGGCACTTTTGCCAGAAGCATACTCGACTAAAAACTGATCTTCCTCAGGGTTATTCCTGTTATTATCACTGGAAGCATAAGATAGGGCATGGTGTACAACCCGTCTAGAGGCATCATCGGCGGCTCTAGTTTGGATTGCCTTAATGTAGCGGCCCTCACTAAACTTACCTATGAGATCAGTGGAATATATATCTCCAAAGAGATCAGCGCCGACTGCAGGAACATTATATTCCCATGTTACAACAACATCAGGTTCGCCAATGCTCCACTCTCCAGAATCCGCGAACTCCCGTGTAGGAGGCAGGTCAGCACTATTACCTTCAGGCGCACCTGCGTTCACCCAGTCCGAAATAATCCTAACTTCTTCATCACTTAAGGATCTATCATTCTTAAATTGCTGAATACCTATAGTGCGGTCTATATGCCAAGGGGGCATCTGTCGGTTAACCACTTTATATTGAATCAATGGCGCCCAAGGTCTGACTTCTTCATAGGTCATAAAGGACATTGGACCCTGTCCCTGTGGCCGATGGCACTCCTGACAGTTGTCCTGCAGGATTGGCATAATATCTTTTGAGAAAGTTATGCCTTGAGCATTATTTTGAGCCCAAACTGGGAGTGACATAAGAGATAGCAAAAGGGCAAGCGAAAACGGTTTAGCATATCTCTTTGTGTTGCGATTATAAGGATTAGTAGTTTTCATTGTTTTAGTCCCCACGAGTAAAACTCTAAAGCAATTTGCCCCGCAAAATTATGGTGGGCGTTAAACAAACTTGTCAGCTCCAAAATTCAGAAAACCCGGATCTACCGCTTAGAGTTTATTGTTATAAAAACCTTAAATTTTTTCTTTTCAATCGCTTACTACTTGAAAAGACGATACTTTTAGTGTACTCGGTAAAAGTCTACCATCGCCTGCACTCATTTAAAAAGTATGAGACGAGTAATTCTGGGCAGATTTTTAATAATTTTTTGCCCATATTGGGGCACTATCTGCATAAATTAGTATATCTTCTTGAAATTACGTGAAAACCGCACCTAGAACTCCGACTTTAACACGAACTGATCGACTGATTCCAAAAGGCGGTGGAAATAGTAAATTCGGTCCTCTAGCGTGAGGTTTTTGGGCTATACTAGGACCTTGGTTGGTTGAATAATTAAGAATAAACACGGTCACAAAATTGGCTGGTAAGACAACGGGAGTAATTAATGAAGGCATCGGTCGAGTTGTTTAGCAGTTTCCCTCTTAGTGCGTTAACTAGAGTTCTGGCTTTCTCCTGCTTCTATCTTGTGGCGTTGGATCCTGCATTGGCTCAAGATATTCCCCGTCTGCCGGATGGGCGTCCCGACTTCAATGGCATCTGGCAAGTAATAAATGAAGCAAACTGGGATTTGGAACCCCACATTGCGCGTCACTCGGTAATGATGCGGGAAGGGCCTATCAATCCAGTACCTGCCGCAGAGACTTTGGAGGCTGGTGCGGTTTTGTCTGTTCCGGGCAGTATGGGTGTGATAGTGGGTGGCGGCAAGATTCCCTACAACGAGCAAGCTCGCCGCGTGAAAGAATCCAATGCAGCTAATTGGGTTACACGTGACCCCGAAGTTAAGTGTTACATGCCTGGCGTACCTCGCGCTACCTACATGCCTCACCCTTTTCAGATTGTACAGAGTGAAAAGGATTTTTATATATTTTATCAATTTGCCGGCGCCTTACGTGATATCTACATGGAAGACCCAGGACCCGCTCCCTTGGATTCATGGATGGGTTGGTCTGCTGGCAGTTGGGATGGCGATACATTGCTAGTAGAAGTAACAGGCTTACATGATGCGACCTGGCTTGATCGTGCTGGCAGTCATCATAGCTATCAAATGAAAGTAACAGAGCGCTATACAATGATGGGCCCTAATCATATCGACTATGAGGCGACGATAGAGGATCCTCTTGTGTTAACCGAACCCTTCACCATTAAGATGCCGATCTACAGGCGCATGGAACCTAATGCACGAATCATGGATTTTCGCTGTGTCGAGTTTGTGGAAGAGCTAATGTACGGTGAAGCGCGAAGATACCCACTCCCTCGAAATTAACTCAGGAGTAATTGAAGATGAATACGTTAATACAACATAAAGTTTTGAAACTAAGCTTGTTAGGCCTGGCAAGTATATTGCTAACGCATCTCGCCATAGCTCAAAGTGGTGACATCCCGCGCACTCGAGATGGCAAACCTGATTTTTCCGGCACTTACGATGTCTCTACACTAACACCACTGCAGCGACCCACTCGGTTTGGTAATAGATTGATTATCACTAACGATGAAGCGTTCGCGATCGCCAATTCTGAATTCGAGCGCAAGGAGGCTAATCAACAAGGTAGCGATCCCAATCGAACTGCTCCACCACAAGGTGGTGACGGCTCACAAGGTGCCGCTGGTAATGTTGGTGGTTACAATACTTTCTGGATTGATAACGGTACTGATGTTGTGCGGGTAAATGGCGAGTTTCGCTCTTCAATTATTGTTGATCCTCTTGATGGCAGATATCCCCCGGTGACAGATGAAGCGCGTAACGCAATACGCGCAGCATTGGGTTCTGGAGAAGCACCTCGTCGAGAAGGTGGCGCTAACGACGGGACCGCATATTGGTTAGACGCTGGTCTAGATGCACCTGGCCCCTATGATAATCCGGAACAGAGACCCTTCGCAGAACGTTGTCTGATGTCATTCAGTTCGACTGCTGGACCACCTATGCTGCCGGCACTTTACAATAACCATAAGAAGATAATACAGACAGAGGATACCATCGTTATTCAGATTGAGATGGTGCATGAAACCCGCATCGTGCGTATGAATGCTGAGCACGACCCGGCAGAGATTCAAAAATGGCTAGGAGACTCAATTGGTTGGTGGGAGGGAGATACGCTTGTTGTGGAAACGACAAATTTTCGTGACACACCTAACTTCTCCCGCGGTTCAGCTAATATGAAAGTGACCGAGCGGTTTGACTACGAAAGCCCAGAGCGAGTTATCTATAGCTTTACCGTGGAAGACTCAAGTGTATGGACGGCTCCTTTCAGCGGTGAATATTCCTGGCCAAAAACCGACAACAAGGTTTTTGAGTACGCATGCCATGAAGCAAATTATGCATTGGAAGGTATCATGAAAGGTGCTCGCGTTCTGGAAATGGAATACCGCGGCGAAGATCCTGGCGGCGTAGCCAACCCAACTAACTAAACCCTTTACGAGTTTTTAGGAGACCTAATATGAAATCAGTCAAACTACTCTTAAAGCTTGGTGCTGCAGGATTGGGCGCTTTAGGCCTGTGGATGAATTTTGGCACACAAGTTGTTGCTCACCACGCTTTTAGTGCAGAGTTTGATCCTAACAGGCCGGTGCTACTGC
>CACJAW010000036.1 GCA_902591495.1 uncultured Pseudohongiella sp. | reverse complement strand
GTACCAGTAATAATCAGCCAATTTTAACCCAGCCGCAAACTCCCGACTTTTACCCGACACACAATGAGCGCACCAAAGGCTGGTTACGTTTTCTCTGGCAAAAAGCAACATTTCAAGATGACTGGAGCTACACAGGCGAAGAAGAGCTGCCTTGGGGTATAGGGCTCCCTCGAGAGGAAATCAATTGGAACTACGATGGTAAAGGTCCTCATCCGTGGTGGGACCAATACTCTAGCCCACCCATGCTAAGCTACCCTCGCTTTGACCTAACAGACTCCAGCTATGCTGTTATGCTCATGGCAGACCAGACTCCCGCATGGAGAGAAGTTTACACTCGCATACTGGACGAATTAGCTACCAGGCACACGGCTTACTGGGCAGCAATCGACTGGAATACTTTTATCGGCCCAAGTCCAAATAGAGGAAAACTACTGGATTACCCGGATTTATCTCCCGGCTCTCAAGCATGGCCTGAACGCGTTCACGGTAATTATGATAGACCTGGTTGGACTGCTAACGGCGTCGAGCCTTGGGGATTGCAACCTGATCCGATCGGTGCAGACGGCAATCTTTTCTTTCGCGGATGGTTAAATTTACTCCTATCAATATACAAGTATGTTTCCGGAGACGACAAGTGGGAACAACCATGGATGATTGCCGGTTACGAGAACCAGCAGTTCGAATGGACCCAGCCCAGAATTGTTGAACACTTGTATAGACAATATACAGATCACCCTGAGGGTCCCCAGTGCGAGAACACCAAGATCTGGCCCATCTGTAATTCGTCGGCTGGGCTTGGTATCTATCTGTCGGATCAACTTGGCGTATCCAACGCACACGGTGCTTTTGAGAATTGGATCGAGTTCATGAGGGATAACTACATGAACATAAACCAACAGAATCAAATTGAGTCAATGACCTTATACTATGATCCATTGGCCGATTTTAAAGTAAATCTCCCGGGTGTTAGTGCTGGCACTAATTTGGCATTTTATTTGATGCCACAGTCACCAGAAATCGCCACACATATCTATGATTCGGTCGCAAACACCTTTGGCTGGCGCGATCCCAAAAGAGCGATACAACCCAGTGCTCCTGGCCTTGCGCTTGCGAAAGCTCTTGGCGACCACACAGCAGTAGCCCGTCTCAGTGCGGCGGCGGAGCGGTATTCGGAGCCAAAGTGGTTTGGTGAAGATATGGAGAAGTTTGGCTGGTGGTTTAATAACGGAGAGCCATGGCCGCGCGGACAAGCTTCAGCACAGATGATGATTTCTGAAATTACCGAAGGCAACTGGGTTGACGCTTTTAAGGTTAAGCACCTTGATAAATATGCTGCACCAACCATAGAAGGTATCGACTTTCCTTCGCTGGGAATTGACCAAGCCTGGAACGATAAAGAGAGCGGAGTCCTGCACGTGGGCACCTACGCTGCGGATAGAAATCGCGTGGGTTCAGAGACCTCCTGGCGGGTAACTGGTTTACCAAACGCGAGGGATGTTTTTATCCTCGCAGATGGGGCCCCATATCAAAATATTGAAGTGATAAACGACAACTCAATTCGAATACGCTCTGACATTAATCATCATCGTTTCCAAATTTTCACGGGTTACCACGGTCAACAAAACGCCAAAGTAAACGCGCCCGATTCTCCAGAGGCAGACACAGGCAATTTTACTGCCAGGCAGCGCACCGCTGCCGAGAATGCAAGAGCCGCTGAGACCGTAATGCTCAGTGGGTCTGCTAACTGTCCGTGCTGTGCCGGCGCGGCTTGAATCGGATAGCTGACAAGATCAAGGACCACGCATTTAAAGTTTAGCGCTATTTTCAGCTAAGTATTCAGCGACCCCCTCTGTGGTCGCTTTCATACCTGAATCACCCTTTTCCCAACCAGCTGGACAGACTTCCCCATGCTCTTCGGAAAACTGAAGCGCGTCGACAAGTCGCAGCATTTCGTCGACATTTCGACCTAGGGGTAAGTTATTAACGGTGCTGTGCTGTATTACTCCGTCCTGATCTATCAGGAAAGAGGCTCTAAATGCCACCCCGTCTGGATTAGGAATACCATAAGATTTGATAATCTCATGGTTAGTATCCGCAACCAAAGGGAAACCAACGGAGCCTATCCCACCCTGTTCGACAGGTGTGTTTCTCCATGCAAGATGCGTAAATTGGGAGTCTATTGAGACACCAATTATCTGAGTATTCCGATCTTCGAATTCCTTTATCCGGTTATTATGGGCGATGATTTCGGAAGGACATACAAAAGTAAAATCTAATGGGTAAAAGAACAGCACGACATATTTGCCTCTGTAATCTGATAACTGAAATTCTTCTTTTATCTCTCCGTTAGCCATGACCGCAGCGGCCCGAAAATTGGGTGCCTCTGAACATACTGTGATTTGCATAAGATTATCCGAATAAAGTTTAAAAAATTAGTGCTTCTGATGTAGTGCTGAGTTTATAGATTCTGTTGGCTTCTTAATCAATGAATACTCAGTAAACATAGCCGAAACTTCTTCCAAGATATCTTCCTCTAATCGAAAGGACATGGGTCCAATGTGCAGGACATACACATTACAATCTCTACAGACAGTTACCGAACAAAGACTTCGTTTTACTACCAACTCGGTTTTACACATAAATTTATTCCAAACTAATGAATACTCGTATCAATGGATTTTGGGCTGCAGCATTGGACCTTTCCGCTATCTCGAATTGATAATGCCCCACGCCAGTGTTTACACAAGCGCTCACACGTATTTATCAAACTCGATTGAGATGTCTTAGAGCGGGCTTGTAGCATTTCCAAATGCTGCACAATCGCTTTTCCAACCAGCGGATCTTGGTCCATAGTGTATCTAGTTAGTAAGAACAGCAGTGTTGATACAAGAACGTCGTTGTCTTCTGGAAGAGGCTTCACTTTAAAATAGTCGCTTTATATTTCAAATTTAGTCGCATTCTAATGAGAATGATAATCATTTACAATATTAAATTGAAATTTGAAATTCCTTTAATATCTCTTAGTTTGGGCGCTCAGCTCTTTTCCTTAACAGTTCAGCTTGATTGGCAATCCACAAATTTACATTTTGATGTGGTAACAAGCCTAACTCGTCGGCTCGGTAGTCCAAACCCTCTAGGACTCGAGTGTAAGGGCCAAATCCATGAACTCTAAAAGGGATTACTACTGGCTTAAGACCCACTCGACTAGCCTCCGCAAGGTAAGATCGAATATTACTTTCTGCCTCACCTCTCTTTGCAAACCAGTCTTCTCGTAGAGTGAATACTTTTATATCGTGCAGGCCTAAGGTAGATTTTGCTGTGACTGTTCGCTGGGTAATCTTTTCAACCCAACGACTGTCTTCTTCATCAGAACCGGTACCGTGAGCAATGATAATGGCGACCTCACGCGCTGGATCTCGGCTTAGTCTTTTAATTCGGCTAACGATAACTTCATCCATTTCCGTTGCGTCTGCAAGACCATCCTCGCTCATGTAAAAATTAATATCAGTCTCTATCTTCCAAAACCCCATTGGCATAAATGTGCTTGTTGGATTTTCACTAGTGCCTTTTTGAGGTGCACCTTCAACCGTCCCAAGTATTTGTTGCGTTCTCTCATACCAACTTTCTCCAGAGACAAACATCCTGACGACCCCCACATCCTTTACACCAAGCTTTTCAAGTCGCCTTACGGACCGCTCCAGACTACCTGCATCTGCCATACCAAAAGCAACTTCAACTGGATACTTGCTAGTTACATCAGCAGTGGCCTGCAGGACAGCCTCATTCCATTCCTCCGTTCCACCATGCGCCATCAGTAGCAAGCCAAAGTCGGGCTGATGCGCCATCGATATATCAGATTCAACAACTTGCATTGTCGAACAAGCTTGAATCAAAAAAGGAAAAGCAACAAAAAAGGCTAACCGGTACTTAATTAAATTTTTAAAATGCCTAACATTCAAAATGCTATTTCCTTTTTCTTACATCAGAATTCAATATTTAAACCAACGCGAATATTAGTCCCGGGTTGGTAATTATTCAGAATAGTATCCGCTGAGGTAACTTTATCGAGACCCTGAATGCTTTGCCAAATGGCATATTCTTCGTCGAAGATATTAAATATACCTGCCCTAAGGGATACTGCACTGCCAAGCTGCAAATCTCCTACTAAATCAAGGATGGCATATCCCTCAGCATCAGTGACGGTATCCGAAGATACTTTGTCCTTATCAGCAATGACAGTCCACAGGAGTTCTCCGCCCCAGTTACCGCTTGAGCTGTCATATCGCAAACCAGTGACTATATTGAGCGGATCTATTGTGTCTAGATGAGCGCCCGTTCCTTCATTCTCTCCGCGTGCATATGCCATCGATGATCTCAATCTCCATTGATTGTTGAAATAAAAGAACGCTGAGACCTCTGCACCCTGAATCTCAACATCACTTATATTCTGGTTTTGATAGAGCGAGAGGCTCCCGCTTCGACCAATAAAATTACTCGAAATGAAGTCGTCATAGTAATTTTTGAAGACCGAGAGACTAACGAAGGCATTTTCATAATCAGCGCGCACTCCCAACTCGAAACTGTTGCTGTTTTCAGCATCAATATCGGGGTTAGGAACTACTGCATATCGAAAACCAAGGTTTACAAAAGCTTGGTTAGATTCATTGAAATTAGGTGGACGGTACCCCTCTGCATACTGAGCAAAAAGAGAATATGTGTCATCGAGATCATACAAGGCACCCAAACTAAACGAAACTTCGCCTTCTTCAAAATCTTCGACCGGGTAGCCAAAACCTGCTACCTGATTGGTTCCGTCGAGCAAAGCTTCGACTGTGGCATCCATTTCGTAACGGTCATACCTAACACCAGGAATGAGAGTGAGCGGGCTATCACCTATTTGAATTTCATCCTGGAAATAAGCTCCAAATCTTCTAGTGTTAGTGTCTGGAAAAGTCTTGTTTGGAAAGACTTCAGCTGGAGCCATAGGAAATGCTGAAATACGTCTGGAAATTGTGCCTGTTGACAACTCTGTATCAAACCGGTCCCTTGGTCTCTCTGTTTCAGTTTCATCTAGATTAAATCCATAGACGAAATTGTGGGTTAAGGATCCCGAATTTAGAGATTTACGAAAATTGAGATTTACCGCGACTGTCTCCTGATTGAACCCAAAGGTAGTATCTCGGATAGCCGCTGAGCCACCCATTGACCTGGGGTTTCTTGGGTTGACGAAAGAAAAGCTTGTCCTGTCTTGAAGAGTTCTCTGAGTAGAGTCGGTATCATGAAAATTTACCAAAATCTGCAAATCATCAAAGAGTCCTGAATCACGCACCAACTGATATTCTAGACCTATCCTCTCGCGATCCACCTCATCAAAACCAAGAGACTTTGATACTGAGCGCCCCAGATCTGATAGGAGGTTAAAATCTCTTTCTTCAACAAATGATTCAAAACTCACCGTCAAGCTCTGGTTGTCTGAAATGTCCCACATTCCCTTAAGTAAAATTCCTTGAGTATCCCCGTCCTGCGGATTCACGCTTCCAGAACCATTTACCTCATGTTCCTCAAAATTGCGTTGTGTGAATTGAGCTACTAGACCAAAATCTCCGTTTTGAAAAGCCGCGGTAGCCCCTCCTTTGACCTGATCATCGGCATCGGAGGCCGAGCTTCGAAGGCCAAAATAACTACCACTATCGCTCTCAACATAGTCACGTGCATTCTTGGTTGTGAAAATTACGGCTCCCCCCATAGCATCGGCGCCGTACAGAACTGACGAGGGCCCTCTTACAATTTGGACACTCTGCAAATTATCCATTTCGAAGGAATCCTTTCCGTTCCCATAGTAGATATCACTTCCTCTCACTCCATCAACCACATGCAAAACGCGATTACCACCAATACCACGAATTGTGAATCCCTGATTACCACCTCGAGCATCAGTGCTCATGGACACTCCCGGCTGAAACCTTGCGAGATCATCTAGATCATCGACCATTTCTTTTTCAATATTCTCTACAGTGATCAACGATACTGTGCCAGCAATGTTCTCAATTGTTCGCGGTTGACGAGTGGCTGAAATAGTCAACTCTTCAATCCGACTAGAAGAAGACTCTTGTGCCGAAGTCGCTGAGCCAAGAAGCACCAGCCCTGAGCAAAACTTGATAACAACTACTGTTTTTAACGTGGGTAGAGCTCTTAACCTCAAGCCAGATATAAATCCAAACAACATAGACACCTCTTTAAAAGAGAGTCTGGCTTGCTGCCTAAAATATAGCGTGGGTGGCTTGCTCGACTCGGGACTAAATGGAACCGTAAGACGGAATAATAGTTATTTCGTTAATATAAGTTTGTTATTAGCTGTTATTCTCAATGTGTACTCACTACCGGCATGATGGATAAACAACTTCTTTGTCTCACCGAGTAATTGTTTACTCGAGACCTTTTCTGGGGCTCGCCTACGCAGGGTCACCTTTTTTTGGATAGGTTCATTCATAACAACGCCAACAAGGCCCGATTGTTCAAGCATCAACTAAAAACAAAACTTCGTTAATATCACCGCTGATTGTAAATCCATCCGAGATTTAACGCAAATGATAATTATTTGCATTTAAGACTTAAACAAAGTTTTACAGTTATAGATTGCATTCCTCGTTCGTGCCAGAATCTGCGTTCTTAAGAACTATTCGATCCATCGTAAAGTTATAGGTTATTGAATCTAATGTTAAAATCCTTCTTGAGCATTGTAATTCTGGCTTCAGCTTTTTTGTCACCATACTCATTCGCACAGAATCTTAGTTCTCAAGAGCTGTCGCTCCAGCAGATTCTGGAAGGATCCCACCGAAGCCCCCAGAGCATAGCTAGAAATAGATCCCGACATCCCATTGAAACACTCCAATTTTTCGGCCTAACGCGCAATATGACATTAATCGAAATTGGTCCATCAGGCGGATGGTATACTGAAATTCTCGCACCATATATGCGCGATCATGGTCGTTACTATGGAGCTCATTTTTCCCCAAATACAACAAACAGCTTCCAAAGGAAAAACCTTGAAGCATTCGAAGATAAACTCACCGCAAATCCGTCTATATATGGCAGGGCTTTGATTCGTCACCTACAGCCACCAACCGAAACAGCAATAGGACCAGAAGGCGGGGCGGACATAGCGCTCACCTTTCGCAATGTGCATAACTGGATGTCCCGTGGACTAGAGCAAGAATTCTTCAGTGCATTTTTTGAGAACCTCAAGCCTGGTGGTATCTTAGGTGTAGTCGAACATAGAGCTCCTGATACCGCGGCGCGTCAAGAAATGATCGACACCGGATACGTTAGCGAGGCCTATGTAAAACAAATTGCTGAATCTGCAGGCTTTGAATTTGTTGCTTCATCAGAAATAAACGCAAACCAAAAGGATACCAAAGACCATCCCGAAGGGGTCTGGACTCTTCCACCAAACTTTCGAGCAGGCGAAGTCAATCAAGACAAATACGCTGCAATCGGCGAATCCGACAGAATGACTTTAAAATTCAGAAAACCCGAGTAAAAGTTACAGTTGTAACCCTTTAGACTGAAAGAAATAGATTTACTAAAGAATTTTTACTTTCGAGTTTTCTTCCTGCTTCACTCGATATCTGTATTAGTCTTTAACACATTAAGAGAATTACTCTGTTGATAATAAAAAAGAACAAAATACTGAGTAAAAGATCGCGCTTCTTTTGCGTTATTTTCTCTGTATTTAGTCTAGTTATAGAAGCGAGCTTCGCACAAGAGGTAGTTGTTGGAGAAGATTTAGAAGGCAGAAAATCCATAAGAGCTACCCGATTTAGTGAAGATGTTCGCATCGATGGAATTCTTGACGAATCAATTTACGAATCAGTCGAACCCATCGGTGACTTTGTTCAACACCTGCCTGTCTCTGGAGCTGTCGCAAGCGACAAAACCGAGGTTTGGGTTTTTTACAATGACCGGAGCATCTACGTCACTGCCAAGGTATACGAATCAGTTCCCGAGGAAGACTGGGTTGCCAATGAGATGCGCCGGGATGTCGGTCGGCTTCGCTCGAATGACTCTTTCTCTGTCATGTTTGACACATTCTTAGATCGAAGAAATGGTGTCGCATTCCTCGTATCACCGATAGGAGGGTTTTCAGACTTCACAATTAACAATGAGGGAATGGCAACAAGGCCAGTAAATTTCGATTGGAATGTCGTTTGGAATTCGCGAGTTGGTCGATTTGATGAGGGTTGGACAGTAGAAATGGAAATTCCCTTCCGCTCGCTGCGATATGAACCAAGAAGTGAACAAGAGTGGGGAATACAATTTAGAAGGGTACAGATACGTTTGAATGAGGCTACCTATATTACCGATATACCCATTTCTGCTGCCAACATCGGACCTCCTATGGTTGCTGGAATGTGGCGCATCTCTGAAGCTGCAACACTCACTGACTTAGAAGTTCCGCCAAGAAATTTTAATCTTGAAATTAAACCCTATGGATTAGGCACTGTCACAACAAATAAGGTCGCAAATCCTCCGATAAACGGCGAGTTTGCAAACGAAGCAGGAGTTGATGTCAAGTTTGGGATAACAAATAATCTTACCGCAGACTTTACCTATAACACAGACTTCGCTCAGGTCGAGGTTGACGAAAGACAAGTAAACCTGACTCGCTTTAATTTATTTTTTCCTGAAAAAAGAGAGTTTTTCCTTGAGGGCGCAGCGAATTTTGATTTCACACAGCCAAGAAATCTTGACGTCCCGACAATGTTTTTTAGCCGCCGTATTGGACTAGAGAGAGGACAAGTAGTGCCAATTGAAGTTGGGGGTCGGGTTACAGGTAAAGTTGGTGATTTTGATATTGGTGCACTTAATATAGGGACAGATGGGAGTGGTCTAAATAATGTTGAATCGACTGATTTCTCAGTATTAAGGATAAAACGGGACGTGCTAAATCGCAGTAGGATAGGAATGATCTTCACTGATCGATCAGAGTCTCTTGTAGGAGAGGGGGCAAATACACTTTATGGTATTGACGGCACATTTAATTTTTTAGACGACATACAAATCAGTACCTTCGCTGCAAAAAGTGAATCCCCGGGTTTAGATGATGATGACGAAAGCTATATGGCGAATTTTAATTACAACGGCGACCGGTATGGGTTTAGGTCTGGTTATTTAGTGGTTGAAGACAATTTCAATCCCGAAGTTGGCTTTAAAAGACGCAATAACTTTAAGCAGTACGAAGGTAATGTGCGATTCAGTCCGCGGCCAGCATCAATCGAATCAGTAAGACAATTTAGCTTTGAAGCGCAGACGCGCTCCTATTGGTCAGCCACATCTGGTGAGCTCGAGACCAGAAGGCATGAATTTATATTCAATACGCAATTTGAGAGCGGCGATCAATTCCGTTTCACTAATCGCGATGAGTTTGAAATGCTAACAAGAGCTTTTCGAATTGCACCAAAAGTCTCACTGCAACCTGGTACTTATGATTTTCGTAGTTCTGAGATTTCATACTCGTTGGGGCCTCAACGGAATGTTAGCGGAAGACTATCTTATCGCTTTGGTGACTTTTGGAGCGGCACGAATTCTGCTATTGGAATCAGCAGTGGGAGCATCGAATTATCCCCCCAACTGTCAGTCGAACCAAGCTACTCTTTCAACGAGGTAAAACTTCCAGAGGGAAACTTTAGAACAGAGCTGGGAAGATTCAGGGTCACCTATACCATATCGCCACGTATGTATTTTAGCGGACTAGTTCAATATAACTCTACCCAGCACTCATTAAGCAGTAATTTGAGATTCCGCTGGGAGTGGTCTCCGGGAAGCGAGCTCTTCATAGTATATAGTGATGATAGGGATACGAATCCCTTCGATAGGCCGGATAGCTTTGAGTTACGAAATCAGGGATGGGCAATTAAATTTAATAGACTATTTCAAATTTAATTTGCCTACATTCGGTAAATGGACACTTGAACTTAGACCATGGACTAGGATTTAATCTAACTTACGAGACAAACAGTGAGGAATTTTTCATGAAACCCAAGAGAATTGAGACTTTAGTTCTTTTCTTCGTGTCAAATATTTTGGCTATCAGCGGCTATGCGCAGCAAAACACCGTACTCCCAGATTATCCGAATAATTATACGATGTATGAAAATCTCGTGGAGATGCCAGATGGCCGGCGTATGGGCTCTGGCAACGCGATAGACATCGATTCTCAAGGTAACATTTGGGTCTTTGAGCGATGCGGAGGCAATCAGGGGGCATGCTCAGAAAACAATGTGGACCCGGTATTAAAGTTCAGCCCCGACGGCGAGATTTTAACTAGCTTTGGTGCGGGCATGTTCGTCTGGCCTCACGGAATTATTGTCGACGACGACGATAACCTCTGGATAATAGACGCGGGTGTAATTGACGGTGAAAAAGGTAATCAAATTTTCAAGTTCAACCAGCGTGGGGAAATTCTTATTGAACTGGGACAACCTGGAATAAGGGGGGTTAGCCCAGATTTATTTAATGAACCATCAGATCTAGCAATAGGACCAGATGGCTCACTTTATGTGATCGACGGTCATATCAGCCCTGACTCTAATCACCGTGTGCTTCATCTAACTGCAGAAGGTGAATACATAGAAGAATGGGGATCTCAAGGCTATGGTCCTCTCGAATTTGAAGGTCTTCATGCTATTGCTGTGGATTCTCAAGGAAAAATCTATGTCGGTGATCGAACAAATAATCGCTTGCAGGTTCTCTCACCATCGGGAGAACTGCTAGCCATTTGGGCACACTGGGGCAGACCCAGCGGCATAAGAATCCACGACGATATGCTCTATGTGGTCGACTCAGAGTCAAGGGCCGCAATAGGCCAATATGGCTACAATCCCGGATGGCACCGTGGCATTTACGTTGGCACCTTAGACGGAGAAATTACCGACTTCATCCCAGACCCAAATCCGCATGGTGGAACAAGTTTCCCCGAGGGCATTGGCATTGATGATAACGGTGTGATCTGGGGCGCATCGGTGGGCGATCAGAAAGTCACAAAGTACGTGAGAAACTAAAGAGGTTCCAGCTCCATGGCAGTTATTGCAGAATTTCATTATGACTTCGGTAGTCCCAATTCCTATTTCTGTCATCGGGTAATTCCACAAATTGAAAGTAGAACGGGCATAAAATTTCAGTATGTGCCCATTCTGCTGGGCGGAGTGTTCAAGGCAACTAATAACAAATCACCAATGGAACAATTCGCGGAGGTCAAGAATAAGAAAGAGTACTTCGCCAGAGAAACCGAACGTTTTATCCAAAAGCATGCAATAAATAAGTACATTCGCAACCCGCACTTTCCTGTTAATACTCTACATATCATGCGTGGAGCTTGCTATGCTGCGGGTAAAGATTTTGAGGCAGACTATATTGAGATAGTTTATCAATCAATGTGGGAGAAAGGCCTAAAGATGGACGATCCTATTATCATACAAGAGGTCCTCAAAGAGCATGGTCTTCCCGCAGAAGAGATTATATCTGCGAGCCAAACTTCAGAGATTAAGCAGTTACTCATAGACAGCACATCTAGTTCAGTTCAAAAGGGAAATTTTGGTTCACCAACATTTTTCGTTGGAGAGGAGATGTTCTTCGGAAAGGATCGGATAGAAGAAGTTGAGCAAGAAATAGTCAGACTAAGATAAACTATTCCACTCGGTCAAAATATCGAACTAACTCTATAGGTCTACCAAAAGATAGTGGTTGAATAACCATCTCTATGCGAAGGCGATTACCTCCATCGACTAAACTGTACGTCTCTATCGTGTAGCCCCCGTCTCGAGGGCGAGCTTCTACCACCAAAGTTCCACCTTCGAAGCCCCCCTCAGACCAATCAGTGCCGCCGCCCTCAAAAAAGTCATTAGCAGTACTCATTCTCCTGCGACCATCTGTATGAAAAATTCGAAGGTAATCATCTTCATAAGTAAACCTGATCTCTGGATCAAAATGTTCTATCGATAAAATGTCATCGTACGACAACCGATCATACAGTTCATGCTCTGGTGGGCCACCTCGATAAAAATCTTCTTTTCTATTAAAAAAGCCGCGGCCCCCGTCACCTCCTGCAGCCTCTATCGCTTTCTCAACTTGATCGTCCGTGTTGTCACTCAAGTCGTCATTAATTACCCAGGACCCAACAATGTTCACTTCAATTGATGAATCCTGGGACAGAGTAAAGTTGGAAATCCCACTAAACAGTAGCAAAGTGGTTGCTGCGTGAATCGAAAAAACTCTAAGATCTAAATTAGTATTACGCACTTTTCAATTAACCTTGCATTTTTTTTCGCCAAGCCGCAATGGCAATACCAATTTCGTCTGGGGAATCCTCTTGAAGGAAGTGGTTTCCTTTTACAGTTACTTCTTCCTGATTCGGCCAAGAGCGGCAGAACTCCCTCTGCTCGCCTATCAGGATCGCACCAGGTTCTGCGTTAATAAATAATTTAGGGATACTAGACTGTGACAACCAATTAGCATAACTGGCCACCAATTCTACTACATCAGCAGGCTCGCCCTCGATAGGGATCTGTCTAGGCCAGGTTAAAGTGGGGCGTCTGTCCTCTCCTTCATTGAGGAAAGGTTTCCTGTAAGCATTCATTTCCTCTTCAGATAGCTCACGAAGAATAGAACCAGGTAGAACTTTTTCGACAAATACATTTTTATTTAGAGCCATTTCTTCGCCAGCAGAAGATCTAAACCCCTGAAAGACTCCCCTAGCAGCCTCCGGCCATTGATCCCAAGTTACCGGCATAACTATTGCCTCCATGTAAGCAATCCCCATGACCGACTCTCGATGGCGGTTGGCCCAATCGAAACCTAGCGCCGAACCCCAATCGTGTAGCACGAATGTTACATTATCCTCGACACCAAGTGCCTCAAGAGCAGCATCCCAATATGTCCGATGTTCTTTAAGGGTATATCGATCAGGCCCTGAATTTTCCAATTTGTCAGAATCACCCATTCCTATAAGGTCAATAGCAATGCAACGCCCCTGATCAGAAAGGTGGGGCATTATGTTTCGCCAAAGATATGATGAGGTCGGGTTTCCATGTTGAAACACTATGGGGTCTCCCTCTCCCATTTCCACGTAACTCATTGTCTTGCCATTTACAGAGACTGTTTTTTTTGGATGCTCTTTAGCGCTAATCATTTTTTTCCCCATTCTAAATACAGGCAGCCAAGAGAATAAACCGCTCTTTTGGTGCTGTCTAGCTCGAAGCCGTTTCGCATAGCAATATGGACAAGGTGCTTTGACCTCAACGCGGAGATTTTGTTGCACCTTAAGACGCATTTCAGATTTGATCATTCACCTCATTATCCGATATGCTCCTCTTCCGATTTGATTACAGAACTAGTCCAAAATATGGGGGAACAATCCATGACCATGCAGAATACACCTCTACTGATGTCCCGTATCTTAGGCCGTGGTGCCCTCTTAGATCCCGAGGTCGAAGTCGTCACGCAGCAAATTAACGGGACTCATCGACAGACCTTAGGCAAGACATGGGCTAGGGCAAATCAAGTTGCAAACGCGTTGCGTGCCCATGGCATTAAAGTTGGCGATCGAGTTGGTAGTTTTATGTGGAATAACTACTACCATTTAGAGCTCTATCAAGGGGTACCGTCTATGGGCTCCGTTCTTCATACTTTAAATATCAGACTGTCTCCTGCTGACTTGGAATACATAATAAATCATGCAGGAGATAGAGTTATCTTCGCTGATGAAGATCTCCTGCCACTATTGGAACCTCTTTGGGGAAAAATTCCTTGCGTAGAATTATTGGTAATTTGTCGACACGGCGAGAATGGAGAAAGCTCTTTTGAGAATCAGATCGATTATGATGACTTTATTAAAGGGCAACCTGAAACTTATGACTGGCCTGATATCGATGAAACATCGCCGATGGGTCTCTGTTATACCTCAGGGACCACCGGCAAACCAAAAGGAGTCATGTATACGAACCGATCAACGTATCTGCACACTCTCGTAGAGTCATTACCGGACGCTTTAGGTTTATCAAGCTTAGATTCCCTCCTGGGAATAGTCCCAATGTTCCATGCAATGGGATGGGGTCTTCCTTATGCCGCTTCCATGCTTGGCTGCAAGCAGGTAATGCCTCACCGTTTTATGGTTCCTGAGGTATTCCTTAATTTAATGCAGGATGAGGAAGTGACAATTTCTGCCGGGGTCCCAACCATCTGGCAGGGAGTGCGGGCAGAACTAGAAGCTAACGAGGATAAGTACAACTTAAGCAAACTTGGTCGGCTCACTTGCGGCGGGTCTGCTCCACCGGTTGAGATGATGCGCTGGTACTGGGAAAGTTACAAAGTCGAGATGATTCAAGGATGGGGTATGACCGAGACTAACCCGCTCGGCACGGTTTCCCGAAAAGTAGCAAAGCGATCGCACTTAGGCACTACCGAAGATGAGCAGTTCGAAAATATTGCGAAAGCTGGTCTCGCTATGCCAAGTCTAGATATAGAGATTTTTGACGAAGAATGGAATGCCTTGCCTCATGATGGAGAGGCGGTTGGTGAGCTTTGCATAAAAGGGCCATGGATCGCGTCCGAGTATTATAACGATCCGCAACCAGATAAATTTCATGATGGCTGGTTAGTCACTGGTGATGTTGCAAAAATCGATTCTCAACAATACGTAATGATCGCTGATAGATCAAAAGATCTGATAAAATCCGGTGGGGAATGGATATCGTCAGTTGATTTAGAGAATCATATCGTGGCCATGCCAGGGGTGGCACAGGCAGCCGTGGTGGCTAGACCTCATCCAAAGTGGGACGAGCGTCCGGTTGCTTTGGTTATAATGAGCGATGGGGTAGAGCTGAATTCGGATGCTGTGATTGAGCACTGCAGCAGTATTTTTGCGAAATGGCAACTCCCGGACGAGATTATTGAAACAAAAAATATACCATTGACCTCGACCGGAAAAATCGACAAGAAAGCGATAAGAGCTAAGATGGATGAAGACGGTTACCAGTTACCCGATTTGAGATGATTTTAATTTGAGGTTCGCAAACACAAGCTAAATCTCGCGTGCAATCAGCATCTTCATGATCTCATTACTGCCGCCATAGATTTTTTGCACTCGGCTATCGGCATACATTTTTGCGATTGGATACTCCATCATGTATCCGTAGCCACCAAAAAATTGAAGACACTCATCAATAATTTCGCATTGTTTTTGGGTAGTCCACCATTTAGCCATGGCAGCTGTTGCACCATCCAATTTGCCATCTGCCAACTGCATAGCACACTGATCTACAAATGTGCGAGCAAGCTTGGCTTCAGTGAGTCGCTCTGCCAATTTGAATTGCGTATTTTGGAAATCCAAAATCCTTTTCCCGAACGCTTTGCGTTCCTTGACGTATTCTGACGTGATTTGCAAAGCCGACTCAATAACGGCACAAGCCCCCGCCGCAATGATTAATCTCTCTTGAGGCAACTGCTCCATTAACTGAATGAATCCTTTGCCTTCCGAAGTGCCCAAAAGATTCTCAGCTGGAATCCTCACGTTGTCAAAAAAAAGCTCTGCAGTGTCTTGTGCCTTCATCCCTAACTTTTCTAGATTTCTGCCTCTCTTAAAACCTCCCGTGTCCTCAACATTTTCTGTTTCTAGCATGATGAGCGATACTCCCTTCGCCGCTTCAGTAGGATCAGTCTTGGCGACAACACAAATCAAATTAGCAGTCATTCCGTTTGTGATGAACGTCTTCTGACCGTTTAATTCATACTCCCTGGTACCATTTTTCACCGCTGTTGTTGCTACAGATTGCAAGTCGGAACCTGTGCCCGGCTCAGACATCGCAATTGCAGATACAATTTCACCACTCGCCATCTTTGGCAACCACTTAGCTTTTTGCTCTTCGGTGCCATATGAATTGATGTAGTGAGCTACTATTCCAGAATGTACACCGTTGCCAAAACCGGTTACATGAGCGTATGCCAGCTCCTCAACAAGGACCATTTCATGCTTAAAATTACCACCTCCACCACCCCACTTTTCGGGTATCGAAGCGCAAAGTAATCCCGACTGTCCCGCTTTTAACCAGGCTTCCCGGTCAACAAACCCTTGTTCTTCCCACTTTTTAGCGACTGGGGTAAATTCCTTTTCGATGAATTTACGTACTGCTCCTCGCATGATGGAGAGTTCCTCATCCATCCACGGTGATTGATCTTTATCGAATAGCATAAATTCCTCTTTTACTCAGGTAGTTGGTCCATGCGCTCAACGATCATCGCATTCGCGGTTCCACCGCCCTCACAAATTGCGACCAATCCATATCGAGCAGACCTGCGCTCTAGTTCATTGACAAGCGTCGTCATCAATTTGGCGCCGGTGCCCCCCAGTGGGTGCCCCAACGCTTGCGCACCACCGTTTACGTTTAATCTATCCTCACTCGCATTCATGGCTTTTGCCCAAGCAAGTGGCACGGATCCAAAGGCTTCATTGATCTCATACAAATCTATATCATTAATTTCCAAACCCGCTTTCTCAAGTGCTTTTTTACTGGCCGGGATTGGACCTTCCAACATAATCACCGGGTCTGAGCCTACTACGGCTAGAGAATGAATTTTAGCGCGGACTGGAAGATTATATCTTTCAACTGCGTCTCGGTTTGCAACCATCACCGCAGCTGCCCCATCACTAATTTGACTCGCTGTTCCGGCGGTTATTACTCCACCCTCTCGAAGAGGATTAAGCCCTTGCATGCTCTCAAGTGAAGCATCGAAGCGAATACCTTCGTCTATATCATGTACATCCGCAGACCCATCCTCTAGCTTTATGTTTAACGGCACTACTTCATCCTTGAAAAGTCCATTTTTAGTCGCTTCGGATGCCCTTTGATGACTCTTGAGACCAAAAGCATCTAGCTCGTCCCTGGTAATTTCATACTTTTCCGCTAGTAATTCTGCACCATCGAACTGAGAAAATTGTATTCCGGGATACTGAAGTTCGAGCCTGTCGCCTTTGGGAGTTCCTCTGCCGTGCTCTAGTCCATCTCGGATGTTTGACCCGATTTCAACCGTGCTCATGGCCTCAACCCCTCCACAAATAACGACATCCTGTGTTCCAGACATTACAGCCTGTGCACCGAACTGAATAGCTTGTAAAGACGAGCCACACTGGCGATCCACAGTCGTTCCTGGCACCTCCAAATCCAGTTTAGAGGACATTGCTACGTTGCGCCCCAGATTACCGGCTTGCGATCCGATCTGGCTCACAACTCCAAAAATAACATCATCTACACCATTCGTTGGTACTCCTGTCTGATCAATTAACTCATCTATGACGATGGCTCCCATATCAACCGGGTGCAGATTACTCAATCTACCCTTTTTCCTTCCCGTTGCCGTTCTCACCGCACCAACAATATAAGCTTCGTTCATTCCAAATCACCTCAATAAATTCGCTGAATTAATACAGAACAAGTCATGTTCCTTTTACTCTCACATAGCCGGCATTCGAATACCTGCATCTAACCGAATAACTTCTCCATTTAAGTAACTGCAATTGACAATATGGGCTACTTCTTCAGCAAATTCCTCTGGATTACCCAGTCTTTTAGGAAATTGCGTTATCGCAATCAACGGTTCTTTTACTTCATCTGGCGCGCCCGCCAACAGTGGGGTTTCAAAGATACCTGGCGCTACCGTAACAACCCTTATACCTCTTTTCGCCAAATCTCTTGCAATTGGCAACGTCATGGAGACAATACCGCCCTTGCTCGCGGCATAACCTGCTTGCCCCGTTTGACCATCAAACGCTGCTATGGAAGCAACGTTTACGATAACACCCCTTTCCTGATCTTCATTTTGCGGTTCATTAACCTGCATCGCCTCAGCACACAACCTAAGTACATTAAAGGTTCCTATAAGATTCACCCTGATTATGTGCTCAAATTTTTCAAGGGGCATAGGCCCATCACGACCAACGGTCCTAGCAGCACCACCAATTCCCGCAGAATTAACGTTTATATGAATGGAGCCAAAAGAAGAAATTGTCTCTTTAATCGCTTCCTTAACACTAGCCTCATCAGCTACATCGCCCCTGAAACAACTTGCTTTAGATCCGAATTCTTTAGCTGCTAATTCCAGTGATTCCTCGTTCATATCATATAGAAAGACATTAGCTCCAGCTTCTACAAAGTTCCGCGCAGTTGCTAACCCCAATCCTGAAGCGCCACCAGTGATAAAAGCTGTTTTATTTGCCAATTCCATAATTATGTCTCTACCCTTAAAAATCTACTTCGGCCTGCTAGAATAATCGATCACAATTTAAAAGGGAAACGCGGCCAGTAAATCTGATGGTGCTGTTGTCCTATATTTTAAGGGTCCGATGCACTATTATTTCTCATAACAAAACGAAAAAGGTTTAATTTATGGGACCTCTAGCGGGAATTAAAGTGGTAGAGATGGCGGCCATTGGACCGGTGCCATTTTGTGCGATGATGCTTTCAGATATGGGAGCAGAGGTAATTAGAATAGATCGGTTGAGTCAGAAGGGTTCAGGCCATCGAGCTAATGTGCTTTTTCGAGGACGTAAATCAATCGCTGTTGATCTCAAGAACCAACAAGGTGTGGAGACCGCTCTAAAATTGATAGATAAGTCCGACGTAGTCATCGAAGGATTTCGCCCAGGAGTAATGGAACGTCTAGGTCTTGGGCCTGAGACATGTCTCAAACAAAATCCGAGGCTAGTTTATGGACGGATGACTGGCTGGGGTCAACATGGTGAACTTTCTCAAGCGGCAGGTCACGACATAAATTATATTTCTCTCGCCGGAGCTTTAGGCTCTATGGGTTATCCGGATAGACCCCCTACTCCTCCTCTGAACTTAATAGGAGACTTCGGAGGTGGCGCAATGTACTTGCTCAGCGGGGTACTCGCTGCACTCTTGGAAAGACATTCTTCTGGAAATGGACAAATCATTGATGCTGCAATGACAGATGGAACAGCAAGTCTTTTAAGTGGCTTTTATGGAATGATGGCTATGGGTATGTGGACAACAGATCGCTATAAAAATCGACTCGATGGAGGTGCGTTTTACTATGGTAGTT
>CACJAW010000035.1 GCA_902591495.1 uncultured Pseudohongiella sp. | reverse complement strand
TTGAAAATATCTGGCAGTGTGGAAAAATAAAGTGTTGGTTTGAGATAGTAGTTCTAACGATAATGCGAATACTTAATTTCATCAAATAAAAAATCGTTTTCCGCGAGCGAAGGGAATTATGAAAATCATTGCAATAAGCTTTGGCTGTTTGACGATAGCGCTGCTCGCACACTCCGCATTCACATTAAGGACCACCAACGGCGAACTGACCCACGAGTTAGAGATCGCAGGCTCATACCAGCGACAAGCACAAGAACTAGCCTCGCTTAATACTCAGCAGAAATTGGCTTTCGACGCTAGTATCGCAGAGCTCCAAGAGTCCTTACTAAAGATGGATTCTCAACTATCGGATCTGTCCGCAGCGCTAGAAATAGCCAAAGAACGAATAGACCCAGACTATCAACAAATTTTGGAAAGAGCCCGAGCAGAGGCTGCCAAGGAAATCGATTCAACAAGGAGCACAAGCAACAGTCAGGCGGCTTTTTCTATATTTTCCAATTCTGACGTGACTCGAAAATTGGCCGAGGAACGAACCGCATCAAACTACACCGATTATGTTACTGCTGCCAATCTCAGTCCGTCTGAAGGCGGGTTGTTTCTTGAAGCCTTGACATCATTTCACGACGAGAGGTATCAGATGATTGACCTCCTCATGCGGGGCAATCTTTCCAATGATCAGGCACTTGCTTATTTTGGTCCAAATGCCATCACTCACAACCTCTCGTTTGGCCTCACAACAGATCAACAGGATCTGCTTCGAGCATATAATCTTCGATCAAGCAGAAATGCCGCCAAAACGGTTTACTCGAGCCTTCTTGATCCGTCGGGAACTTTGCCGGAATCTGAGACACAACCCATGATGGATGTGTTGCTCGATGAACTCTACTCCGAGGAAAATAATTACGGCTCACTCGTGAGTGCGGATGGCAGCATGAAAGGCGCATACGAAACAAAACTGCAGGCTCTTGATCGGGCTCACACAAGACTTCAAAGCGAATATAGTGGGGCAGAATTGGTTCAATTTGACCAACTTATCGAGAGTTTAACCGGCACTGTAGACGTGGTGCTTGAAGCTAACGAAGATGCTTCGGGAAACATGAACATCAGAAACATGCGTATCAGCTCAGACAACTTACCGAATTGAGATTGATAGTGATCTCAATAGGCAGGCGTGACATATAATCGTACAATGATTAGCAGTAACGTACTAAAAGGGGTTCAAACAAATGAATTTGCAGTCTAGATTAAGCCAGCAGGCAAGATTTGTTCTAACACTCATATTAATCGGTGGTCTCGTCTCCTGCGGGGATTCCAATACATCGCAACCGGGACTCGATACGATTGCTAGTCAGACCCTTGGGTATACAAAAATAAATGAACCCAATGCAGACGACCCGCTTGATGCGCAAATCTACGAATTAGACAACGGGCTAAAAGTTTACTTGACGGAAAATCATGAAGAACCAAGATTTTATGCGGAAATAGCGGTACGCGCTGGAAGTAAACACGACCCAGCTGATGGCACCGGCCTCGCTCACTACCTTGAGCACTTGCTGTTCAAGGGTAATCAGAACCTTGGCACTTTGGACTATGAGGCAGAAAAGCCTTACCTCGACGAAATCGTTAACCTTTACGAAGAGCATTTCTCTGAGACTGATGACGAAAGAAGAGCAGAGATTTATAGCGAAATCAACAGAGCGGCTCAAATCGCGGCGGAATATGCGGTCCCCAACGAAATAGATAAAATTTATAACTCAATGGGTGGAACTGGGTTGAATGCCCACACTTGGTATGAAGAAACTGTTTACAAAATAGGACTGCCATCCAATCGTCTAAAGCAATGGGCTGAAATTGAGTCAGATCGATTCGTAAATCCCGTGTTTCGCCTGTTTCACACAGAGCTTGAAACTGTCTACGAAGAAAAGAACCGCTCTCTGGACAACGCTGGTCGGATAATTGGTACTGCAATCGACGAACTTCTTTACAAGGTGCACCCCTATGGCCAACAACCTACAATAGGCACTGTTGAACATTTAAAGAACCCTTCTTTAGTTTATATACAGAACTACTTTGACACATATTATGTGCCAAACAACATGGGAATATTTATTAGCGGTGATATCAATATCGAAGAGACCATCGCGCTAATAAGCGAGAAATTTGGTCACTGGAACCCGAAGCCCATACCTGAGGTTGGCCCATGGTCAGAACCGCCTATTGCAGGTGCTGAAAGGCGCACCGTACAGTATCCTGGAGAAGAACAGGTTTCGATCGCATTCAGAACTGCTGAGAATGGACACGAAGACAAGGAAGCATTAGTCCTTGTAGATATGATTCTGGACAATCGAACAGCGGGTTTAATTAATTTAAATTTGACCCAACAACAGCTCGTTTCAAGCGCAGGGTCGTCTCCCCTTTTCTTAAATGATTATGGGTCTCAAAATCTCTATGGTGTGCCAAAGCCAGACCAATCCTTGGAAGAAGTCGAACGGCTTTTGCTCGACCAACTCGAGCTAATTAAAGCCGGTGAGTTTGAGGACTGGATCATCCCCGCGATTATTAATGACTTCAAAAAGAATGAAAAAGCAGGCCTTGAATTCAACCGTGCGAGAGTCGATACCATGCGACAATCTTTCATTGAGGGTTCTGACTGGGATTATCACATTGCTGAAATTAACAGGATGGAACAACTCACGAAAGACGATGTCGTCGCAGTCGCAAATAAATATTTTGGAGACGACTACGTGTCAGTTTATCGTGTCGATGATCAGCACGTAATTCCTCCGGTTGAGAAGCCACAGATAGACCCTGTCACAATTGATCCGACGCGACAATCAGAGTTCGCAGCGAATATCCTCGCTATGCCTTTTGACGAAATCGAACCGGCCTTTGTTGAAGCTGACGCTGACTATCGGGTCATAGAATTCGCCGAAGGAGTCGACCTGTACTATGCTCCAAACCCACTAAACGACTTATTCACCTTTTCCATTGGTGTTGAAGTTGGCACTGAAGAAAACGAAAAACTCGGACTCTCTGCCACGCTTTTAGACGTCGCAGGAACTCCGACACTGTCGAATGAAGAATTAAAGAAAGAATGGTATCGAATGGGCTCAGAATTCAGATTTGGAGCAGGCGAAAATTCTTCGGCGTTTACCGTTTCCGGATTGGATGATGAATTTGAAAACTCGTTAGCGCTAATGATGGAATTAGTTAATAACCCTGTTGCCGAGCAGGAAACCTTAGACCAGTTAAAGGGAATTTTGATTAAATCTCGGAACGATCAGAAGAGTTCGCCTCCTGCAATTGCTCAAGCTCTGTATATGTACAATCGCTATGGCGAGGAATCACCTTTGCTCGAAGCGCTTACAACCCAAGAGATACTAGAAACAGACTTGGATGAACTGACCTCACTTCCATCAAATTTACTGAACTATCGACAAACCATTGCCTACACAGGTTCAATGCCCCTCGAGGATCTAGTTGAAGTGCTTCGAAGGTCGTATCCAATAGCGGATGACCTCCAAGAAACGCCAGAGTTTAGATTAAGAACTGCTAGACACATAGAAGACACTGAACTTAAGGTGGTAGACCAGCAGACTGCTCAGGCCCAAGTTCGAATTGAGTTTGCAGACGGTACTTATAACCCTGATGATGCTGTTCTTTCTTCTATTTATACAAATTATTTTGGCAGTGGTATGTCAAGCGTCGTATTTCAAGAACTCAGAGAGGCACGGGCCCTTGCTTATTCAGCCCAGGCCCGATATTCACAGGGTAGTCGTGAGAATGGCGAAAATTTAATGCTTGGTGTCATAGGAACACAAACTGATAAGACAGTGGATGCACTTACCGCTTTTCTAGACTTAATAGACAACATGCCCCGTTCTTCTGAAAGATTTGAGGAGTCAGTAAACTCTCTGCTCAACCGTTATAGGACAGCCAAGCTGAATTTTAGGGAAGTTATTGGAGCAGTTAGAAGCTGGGAAAGACTTGGATTTGAAACTGACCCGAGGCGAGAACGCTTCCAGCAATTACAAGACGCGAGCTTAGAAGAGTTGTTAGCTTTTCAGCAAGAGCACGTACAAAATCGTCCAAAACTTATCTCAATAGTCGGCGATCTTTCGATTATTGATGCAAACGAATTAGAACAATTTGGAACCGTTGAAGAAGTTCAAGTGGATCAATTATTCGTGGAATAATGACGTTTAAAATATTGTCATACTTAAGAACAAAAATTGAGTAAACCTTCGAGGTTTCAGGCGGTCTAAAAGAAGATTTTTATGATTGAGTGTCGCTCTGGTTAGCCAATGAATAGCTCAAGTGAAGAAGAAATCGTCTCTGTAAGAGATTTAAGCAAATCCTATGGACCCAATGAAGTTCTTAGAAACGTCAACTTAAGCGTTAGCAAAGATTCAGTGCTCGGTTTAATCGGTCTGAACGGCTCAGGAAAAACCACGACCATCGAGTGCATGCTTGGCATGCAAAACCCAGATAAAGGCCAGATCTCTCTATTAAATAAGCCTGCAAGCTCTATCCATGAAACCAATGGTGGTGTCGTTGGCATCTTTGATACACCAAGTCTTCACCCAAGTCTAACCGTTAGACAGAGCCTTGAACACGCCGTTCTTCTTTGCGACAAGCCCACAAGAAAACCTAGTGACGTAGAAAATCTTCTTGGTGTTGAAAAGTTCTCTAATTACAAAATTAAATATCTCTCGCTAGGTAATAAGCGGCGGGCCTCTATTGCCCATGCATTAATTGGCAGTCCGAAATTAATCGTTCTTGACGAGCCGTTTAATGGATTAGATGCGGGTGGTGTAGATGATGTTCTAGCTTTAATTAAAAATTTAAACAGGGAAGAGAATACGAGCTTTATACTCTCCAGCCACCAGCTACCGTATTTAGAAACTATTTGCAGTCACGCAGCTATTCTACATAACGGCCAAATCTCAGCTAGCGGAGCAATCGAACAATTAATATCTGAAGAAAAGTTATTAGTCCAACTTCACATAGGTAATTCCACTTCGGCGGTTCAGCTAATCCAAAGCAATCCAAAACTAGAACTTCAATCAATTGACGAAGATGGTTGTATCCAACTCGCTCTCACGGACATGGATTCTGCTGCCTTAAATAGTTGGTTGGTTAATAACAACGTCCCCGTAAAAGAATTAATTGTCCGACGAAGTTCTTTATCAAAATTATTCAAAAAGTTAACAAGTGAGCCAGATAAATGAATGGATTCATGACAGCTCTCAGATCTGAAATCTTTGTTGCAAAACACACTTTTGTGAGCAAACTTGCTTTGATCTTCCCCGCTTTAATTGTGGTGATCCAAAACTTTTTTTCGTGGGCTGCGGACACAGGAAATTCCGCTCGTAACAGCTTGATAAGTGGAGGCAGCTTTGATGAAGTAATAGCGTCTAACGCTTATGGATATTTTGTAGACAGCATAAATACTGGAATTACCATGTTGGCTCTTCTAATGGTTTGTATTGCCGCGCACAGCTTTAGCTACGATCGAGACAGTGGATTCGTCCGCCACATATTGATTCGCAAGGTCGGGCGAACCACGCTGATATTGGCAAAATTCGTCTACCTCCATCTTCTAGTAGTAACCTCATTAACTGTCTTACTGATCACTGCCTATTTTAGTACCGGCTTTTTTTGGGAATATGGCCCGGTAGTTGAGGACGGCTTTGAACTCATTAGCGAAGAAGAAATCATTGCTGAAATTCTTCTAGGCTTACGCCTTGCTGTAATTCCATTACCCGCAGCGATAGGGTTCGGTTTGATGACATCATCCATGGCACAAACAGCAACCCAAGCCTTAATGACAGCACTAGGAGTAACCTTGGCCGTCGATATATTCAAACCTTCACTTGGAGCTTATGCAGATTACTTGTATGCGAGATTTTTACCCTCACTAGTAGACACCTCCTACTTATCAGAGGTGAGTCGTCTTGTTCGTGGATACTCTGATGTTTTAGTAGATGACAGAATATTACAGATGAACTTATTGATTCCTATACCAACAGCAATAATCTTTTTATGCATAAACCTTCTTATTATCAAACAAAGAAAACTTTAAGTACTTATGAAATTCATTTGGTTAATTAGAAAAACAAGAAAGACGTCTGCAATAAATTTTAGTTTTATTTTAATCCTGATGACTTCATGCCTCTCCTATGAACCAGCCCAATTAGTGCCCGAGATAACACTATCCGCAGAGGAAGTTTCGTTCTTTGAATCTGTAGATTCTAACCTGCTTGTGGATTTTGGAATGGAAGTCTCAGTCAACGAGAGCGACTCGTTATTCAATTTAGAGACCCTCCCCGGGGTAAGGGTGCGCTCCACTATTTCAAATGGGCCTGCAGAATCTTCCGGCGTGCAAGTTGGGGACATAATCCTTTCTATCAATGACCTGACAACCAATTACCCGGATACCATTCTCGCTATCCAGTATCAGGACCCGCTTGAATCGTATCGCTTTCGAATTCAAAGGAATACCACTGTTTTTGAGGTACCTGTTGCAGGTAGAGCAATACCAGAAACTCGCGAATCAAGGGAGCTATATCGTATAGACCCGATTGCCACGAGAGCAAGTTATCGTACAGAGCTTGTTCAAGTTAGAGAGCAGGAACAACTCGCTGCAGCCCAGATTGTAGAAATTTTTCCTGACAGCCCGCTTGTCGCCGCAAACTTGCGAAAAAATGACAGAATCCTAGCTATCAACGATGAGTTCATTAATTCTGCACAAGATTTTATCTCAAAGGTGAATCAAGATTTTAAACTCGGCGACACAATAGAAATTACTGTACATAGTGGAGGGGCAATTGAGAATCGCTCCCTGACACTTTGGGAACCGGAAAGACGGATAAGTCGCATTAGCCTGCGACCAATTTTTAACTTTACGTCCTCTTTAAGCCCACCCAGTCAGAGCCTCTCATTATTGGACCTGTGGCTTTTTGCGGTCTATAGTTATTCCAAAATAGAAAACGAAAGCTCTCACGACATCCTCGGTATCTTTAATATAACCAGTGATTATGGTGAGCTGACCGAAATACAGGAATAAAAAGCAGAGATTTACCTACTTATGGCTCGCTCTAGATTGTGTATTTTTATATGCCTTTTGGCATCTCTTCATCTCCGGGTAATTTCTTCCCAAGAAAATTATATGTCCTACGAGCTTCGCAGGGATAATAACTGGGATGCACTTTTTACCGAAGACATGAATGGTGACGGAAATAACGATCTCATCTATCCTCACTACGATCCTGTCATTGGGAGAGAGCTTTGGATTCATCACCAACAAAATGATGGAACATTTTCAGCAAATCCCCAGCGTATCGAGATCAAAACTGAAATTATTGGTGCGGGGTTCGCCGATCTAAGAAAAGACCCAGGTAAGGAGATCATACTTCTTGCAAGCACCGGCGTTTTTAGCCTCTCGACTGCTATTAATGGTTATGCAGGAAATCTTGAGCACTTAATTGAGTGGAATTTAATCGCTGCCATTCCGGACAGAGACAATCTACATTTTTTAACCACCATAGAAGACTTTAACAACGATGGATATGTCGATCTGATTCTGCCGGGCGAAGGCGGTTACGGGGTATTTCTGGGAAACAGAGATGGCGGTTTTGACTTTAATGCAACCATAGCCACGCTCGATCAAAACTTTTTGCTAGCGCAGCGCAACAATCGCGAAGCAGATTTTGAAGCCAACATTGGGATCAATTCTAGAGACGGGATTAAAGTCGAGTTGTCGGTTGAGCGTCCAACCCCTTTTCAAGACTTTGTTGAAATATGGGAAGCGAAATCGTCTAGCTCTAGAGCTTTGTTACGCGACGACAACTGGATGCCTTCCCTCCTTTTAGCCGAGCTTACAGGAGATAATCTCAAAGATTTAATTTATCTCAATGTGAACGATGAAGGACAGGGGCAGCTCAATATTCATTATCAAAATGACTCAGGTTTTAAGGAAACCCCTGACTGGCAAGCCTCGACTGACACTCGGGGTACTATTGCATTAGCAGATATTAACAACGATGGAATTCAGGATTTCTATCGTCTTATAGGAGATGGAAACGAGTGGGATGCCCGATTTCACATTAACAGGAACGGCTCATTCAAGTTATCGGAACCTTCTCAAATAATGCGATTTTCCGGATATGATGCTAGATTAAACTTTGTAAAACTCAAGCCTGACAGCGAACTGATCCTCAATGTAAATTCTTACACGATACCGGTCGTTGACGCCATTAGAAATGCAGCTATTAAACGCACCCAACTTATCTATCCATTAAATCCCAATGATTCAGAAACATTATACGATCGCCGGCCTACTACTCGATTGGAAGAAACTTTTTCTGCAACTAATTTTCGGGGTCTCTCAGAACAAATGTCCTTGCGTTATGATGTGGATGGGGACGGTAATAAGGATGCTCTATATGTCACAGAGAACGGCACTCTAGCTGCGAAGCGAATTGATAGCTCCTTCCAAATTAGCGATGAGCCTTTTTGGGAGTATGTGTCGCCTCAGACTGTTTTCGAGTTTGAGGTGCTACCCTTAAACGAAGACGGCAAGCCTGATCTTATATTGCGGCATGGGGTCTCCACCACAATACTGGTTTCATCACCATGAGACAATTTTTTTACACCCTAGGTATTCTAGTGTTTTGCTCTCAGATTTCAATCGTGAGAGCGCAAGCATTAAATTACAAACATCAGTCATTCACTATCCCTGCAACGACAGAGCAACTAGTCATCGCTATGATTAATGAGGATCATCTAAATGATATCGTCTCTGTTACAGATAAGGGTCTGCGAGTTTATTTTCAACGCGAAGATGGATTCAACTTCACAGAGGCTTTTGATGAAATCAATTTTGAAAACTCTTCGGTTGGTTGGGATCTAAGCTCAGGTTTCAGCCTTGATGGTCAAAATTCAATACTTGGTTTAGTCAATGGAACTGACGTTTATTCATGGCGAGCCATTGGAGAATCTATTCAGCAACCTGAGCTAATTCAAAGTGGGCTATCGGGGTTTCTAAGTAAAGGTATCAATCGAGTATTCTTCTCTCGCGATATTAATGGTGACGGCTTGGAAGACCTAGTAATTCCGGGCGCCGGCAGCTTGAGTCTGTACATCGCCAGTGATCGAAAAGATTTTAATAGCCCTATAACTGTTGCGACAAATAATCGAATCAGGACTTCATTGCAAACCAATGATTTAGAAAGACAAGTAGGTCAAGGAGTTCGAATTCCACTTATTGAGATAAGAGATGTAAACAACGATGGGTCGAATGATTTAATCTCACGCACAGAGGAAAAGCTTGATGTATTTATTGCCAATGAGCTGAACCCCCAACCCTTTAAACCATCACCTTCCTACTCAGTAGACATAACGGAAATCGAAGAGCGCCTTGGCGAGTTTGATATAGATAATTTAGATTTCTCTAATCTTACTGGAGTTCTGTCTTTAACTCATGAAGAATTGTTGGAGGACGTTAATGGAGACCATATTGATGATTTGGTTCTTAGAGAAGGGGGCAAGGTATCACTTTTTAGAGGTACAACTAGTGGTATGGACTTTAAAGAACCTGCCCAAGTGCTCAGATCAGGCGGAAACGTGCTGAGTACATTTTTATATGACGAAGACGGAGATGGTCTCAGAGATTTATGGTTATGGCGCGTTGAGCCTGTTTCCGTTGGCGACATTTTCCTTTGGCTTGCCTTATCTGGCAGCATCGCGGTAGAAGCTTTCATTTACCCAAATCAAGGTGAAAAATTTTCAAGAAGACCTTCCAGGAAGCTAACTATCAACATGCGGTTTCCATCGGTAATTCGACTTGCCACCTCCTTTCAGGACTTAGCTAGAGATGCTAGAGAAAGCCAAACGGAGGAGTCAATCCCGAGTAAGCTAGGTAATTTAGACGGGAAATTGGAAGAGGAAGATGTTTTGGTTCTTCAGCGCAACCAAGTTCAGATATTCTTAAATACGATTAAATCTGAACCTGAAGACTCTCCTTTTTTAGGATCCTTAAATTACAGCAAAGATCGAGATGAGTACGAAATTGACTTTCGGAAGCTCATCAGCGATGTAGCAATTTCAAGAGACCCTATATTCGAGCAGGTCTTCGAATCTGATGCTGATTTATCGATTGATTTAAATACCGACGTCACCAATGGTGATGTAGTGCCCGCATTGGTCAACGCTGACGCATTAGATGACATATTTGTCTTCACAAGCTACGACAGTAGTAACATTAATGGAATATTGTTACTCTCCCAATAGAAGATTAAATTCTGAGAGTAAATCTTAGGTAGGTTATTCCTCTATGAGAAATGCAGTATGGATATCGTTCGGGATAGCTCTGGTTTTTGTGAATCTCATCGCTGAGATTGGAGAATATTTCACGGGCATCCATATTCATATGCTTTTGCGAATCGCGTTGATTTTAGGGGTGACCATGGGTGCATTTGTGCTATCAGGAGCGATAGCTCTTGTTCATAAGATGGATGAAGAAGTGCCTTTATCCGGCCGCGTTAGAGACACACTAAGTGCTGATAAGAAAAAGTCTAAATAGGTGCTGAATTGAACAAATGGATCACTTGGGTCCTGCTTGTATTAGTGTTTTCTTCTTGCAGTGAAGAACTTTCTCAAGCAAGACCGTATGTACTCACAACTGCTACTACTGGCGGTACTTTTTATCCAGTAGGTGTCGCAATCGCAACTATCACACATGCTCAACTTGCCTCTTCACACGGTATTTCACTCACTGCGATTAGCTCAGCAGGTTCTCTAGAAAATTTAAAATTATTGCGAGATAACCAAGCACAGTTTGCAATCTTACAGGGCCCTTTTGGAGCATGGTCATGGACAGGAGAAGGTCCTGTGAGTAGTCCGCAAACCCACCTTCGGAGCGTCAGTGCCCTCTGGAAAAATGTGGAGCATTTCGTTTTACTCACAGAGTTAACGACCAACAGAAATATGTCGGATTTGAACTCTCTAGACGGGCATCGATACGTATTAGGCGCCCGAAATTCTGGAGCGGAGCAAACGGGTCGTTTCATACTCGATACCCTAGGTATAGATTATCAAGAGAAGTTCAATCTAGCCTATATGGGATATGGCCCTACATCGAACGCTATACAAGATGGAAATATTGTTGGGATGAATATCCCAGCCGGCGCTCCAGTGAGTGCAATCACCCGGGCCTATGCGATGTTGGGAGACCGAATGTCCCTCCTAAACTGGACAGAGGAATCGTTGAAAAAATTGAATAACAAATACCCTTTATGGGATTGGTATGACTTTCCCCCGGGGACATACCCTAACCAAAATGAGGCCGTGCGCACAGTTGCATCACCCAATGTGTTAGTCACCCGAGAGGATATCCCAGAAGACGTGGTTTATAGAATCACGAAAGTAATTTGGGAAAATCTAGCAACCCTTCAAGAAATACACGGTGCCACTAATGACATGCGACCTGAAATTGCTATTGATGGTCTGGGAGCTCCGCTTCATGCAGGCGCACTTCGATACTATCGAGAAGTAGGTTTAACAATACCAGATCGTTTGTTGCTAAATGATGCGGAAAACTCAACTCCCATCGAGCGAATAGAAGGACGAAGTCTATGAAATCAGTATACCTTCGGTGGGCAGCATTTGCGTTCGCGCTCTTTCATATTTACTGTAACGTTTTTGCAAGCATCTCTGAACTTTGGCTATCCGCAATCCATTTTGGTGGTTTTTGTGCAATTTGCGCACTTATGGCTAATGAATCGGATGATGTTGAAAATAAATCCATTAAGTTTTGGTTTAATGTGGGTTTAGCACTGGTTGCAGTCGCAACTTCTTCATATTTAATTTTGTTCGAAAACGCTCTCTATGCCAGAGAGACAGAGTTCATCATGAGCGATTATATCTTCGCTCTTCTTGCAGTTGGGCTTGCAATAGAATTTACTCGTAGGACTACTGGCTGGTTTATGCCGGTACTGATTCTAATTAGTCTTTCTTATATTTTATTCTTGGGCCGTTACATTAGCGGCGTATTTGCGTTTCCGGGACTTAGCCTGGAAACTGTTCTTTACCGAAGTTTTTTTACTAGTGAGGGTATGTTTGGATTGACTGCTCAAATCTCTTCTACCTTCGTTTTCATGTTTATTATCTTTGGATCATTCCTCCTTCGCTCAGGAGCAGGTGACTTTATTGTTCGATTAGCTCAATGCTTGGCAGGAAGATTTACTGGTGGAGCAGGTCTCGTCGCTGTTGTTGGTTCTGGATTAATGGGTTCTGTCTCCGGATCAGCCGTTGCGAATACAGTTTCGACTGGTGTTATAACGATTCCAATGATGAAAAAATCTGGTTTTCAGGGCCAGTTTTCTGCCGGTGTTGTAGCCGCGGCCTCAACAGGAGGAGCACTAATGCCACCAGTAATGGGAGCAGGCGCCTTTGTTCTTGCAAGCTACACGCAGATTTCTTATCTAACAATAATTGCAGCCTCTGCTCTGCCAGCTATCTTATATTTCTTGACCGTATCTTATTTTGTTCGAATTGAAGCAAAGCGACTAAGACTAACGCCTACCGGAAATGATGAGACTGAAAATATTTCAGATGTGTTAAAGGAAGGTTGGCACTTTATAATCCCGATGATAGTGCTGGTTGGTTTTCTAGTCTCCGGAAGAACGCCGACCACCTCAGCAGCTTTTGCAATACTGAGTGTAATTGGAGCCTCTTGGATATCACCAAAACCGATGAAGTTATGGGATGTATTTGATGCGGTTGTTGACGGAGTCAAAACCATGGTATCGACGGCCTTACTCCTTGTAGCAGTCGGCATTATAATTAACGTCGTAACGACAACAGGAGTTGGTAACGCATTTTCACTTATGATAGTGGAGTGGGCTCAGGGCAGTTTACTCGTTACCCTCGTATTAGTAGCACTTGCCTCTCTTGTTCTGGGTATGGGGTTACCGGTCACTGCCTCTTACATAGTACTCGCAACACTGTCCGCGCCACTAATCTTTGATCTAATAAGTCAATCACAACTACTTGAAGCATTACAAGCTGGAGACTTACCTAGCAATGTTGCTGCAACAATCGGATTGTTTGGAGGCGACCCGGTAATCGCTTTACAAGAAATGCCATTGGAAATGAAACAACTCATTCGTCAAGAAATGATAGAACCAGAACTCTTAACTGGAATGCTTTTGAGTGCACATCTCATAATTTTTTGGCTATCTCAGGATAGTAATGTGACACCTCCCGTGTGTCTTGCATCTTTTGCTGCAGCTGGTATTGCCGGAACAAGACCAATCGCAACAGGATTAACTAGCTGGAAAGTTGCTAAAGGATTATATCTAGTCCCTGTACTATTCGCCTACTCCCCCCTAATTTCAGGCACATGGCCAGAACGGATAGAAGTTTTCATCTGGTCGTGTTTGGGACTATACGCCATGGCTGGACTTCTTCAATGGCATTTAGAAACTAAGATCAACATAATGATTGCAGGAGGGCTAGCTACAAGTGCTGCTCTTTTAATGTGGACACCATTCCCAATTTATTTCCATATTGCTGGCGCCACAATCCTACTTCTCATTATATTTTTCCAGAACCGAAATGAAGCAGCAGCTTCAGCAGCAGCAGACGAAATCAAATAGAGATTCCTATGAATGAATATAACGCATCACAAATACATTTAATAAAAAGACCCGAGGGACTACCTGATCAGAGCAACTTCGAGAAAGTTGCCGTAGAACTGACCCCTCCTTCTGCGGGAGAGGTCTTAGTCAAAAATCACTACATGTCTGTTGATCCCTATATGCGAGGCCGAATGCGTTCCGAAGGTGTATATGCCGAACCTTATTCCCTCAACAAACCAATGTATGGAGGCGCAGTTGGAGAAGTTATAGAGTCCAAAGACAGTGGATTAGCAGTTGGCGACATAGTGTTAAATAACGCGGCATGGCAAGACCGTTTTGTGGCAAAAGCCGATGCTTTGAATAAACTTGATCCTTTTGACATGAATCGCCTTTCTCTTTATCTAGGAACACTTGGAATGCCAGGAATGACCGCCTATGTAGGATTATTTCGGTTTGGCGAGCCAAAAGAAGGTGAGACCGTATTCGTTTCAGCAGCCTCTGGAGCCGTTGGTGCCAATGTTTGCCAAATAGCTAAACAAATAGGTTGCAGGGTCATTGGGTCCGTAGGAAGTGACGAAAAGGCGCAATGGTTAAAAAATGAATGTGGTGTCGATGAAGTAATCAACTACAAGACCTGTGGCGACCTTACAAAAGCCCTGACTGGCGCGGCACCTGATGGAGTGGATGTCTATTTCGAAAACGTTGGTGGCGAGCATCTTCAGGCTGCGCTAAATGTTATGAATCATTTTGGCAGAATTGTCGCCTGTGGGATGATCGGCACATACAATGCTGCAAACCCTCAACCCGGACCCAATAATCTTATGCTAATTGTTGGGAAAAAAATTCGAATTAATGGTTTTATAGTTTTCGATCACAATGACATGCGACAAGAATTTTTGTCAGAAATGGAAGCGTGGGTAAAAACTGAGAAATTAGTTGTTCGAGAAACTATAGTTGAAGGCCTCGATAACGCAGTGGATGCTTTCCTAGCATTATTCTCGGGAAAAAATTTTGGAAAGATGATAGTAAAACTGTAAGTAATACTATCTTGACTGTCATTCCTCAGGAGTAACTCGGAGCCTAATGCTTATTTGATTTGCCAGTTCTATATTACCTCGCAAGCGAAAGCCAGGGACTGCATTCCGCATTTGGAGGTACATCCAGCGCGCCAAATTGTCGTTTGGTGCTGTTATTAAAAAAAACGCATTACTCTCTCTAGCTTTTTGGGCTATTTCTGCGAGAGAAGCTACCGCAATTTCAGTTCTGTTTAAGAATTCCTCATTATCCAATTCAAAAATCAAGTCCCCTGAGTTTAATTCTGCTTCCAAAAGCACCCTCCCCTCTTTGAGGGCCGGATGATCCTTGTCAACAAAAGCAGCTTTTTCTAAAAATGAATCGGCATCACTGAATTGTCCTCTGCGACTAGCCTCTTCAGACAACTCGACATAGCGCAATAAAATTTGCTCAATACCTTCAAGCGCGATTTCGTTTGCAGGATCGATGGCCAAAACCCACTGAAACCTGCTATACGCGTTATCGTCAACTGGTGTTAGTAACTTATCTTGATCTAAAGCCTGTAACCCCTCAAATAAGGTGTCGGCAACCAACCTTTCCTCCTGACTAGGTTGGGAGGGAATTATTACCATTGGTTCTCTTGCAGGCCTCAGATCTGGTATTTTTACCTTGGGAGGAGATGAGGCTGCTTCATCAGTGTGAGCCTGCTTTTGTGACTCACAGGCTGTGATTAAGAGTAGACTAATAATTATAAGCAACTTTACTCTTTTCATTGACATTTACCGTAAGAGCTCTGAAAAAGAGATGTACTCAAGGTGGTCTCCTACAGATACTTCCGTATGTGGTGGCACTACCGCAAGTCCATCCGCGATAGCGAGGGAAGACCCAACACCAGAGCTCTGATTTTGACACCGCTCGATGAAAGGCACGCCCGTCTCTTCATTTTGAAGCTTGACTCGAAGATATTCCTGTCTCTCACTCACAGAGCAGGAGGAAAAATTTGTCTTTATCGAAAACCCTCTCACACGAACCTTCTTAGAGCCCAACATCGATAAAAGGCAAGGTTTTACCAACAATAGAAAAGTTACGAAAGCTGAAACAGGGTTTCCAGGCAGACCAAAAAATTGCTTCCCCATAATCTTTCCGCTAGCAAAGGGTTTACCGGGCTTGATTGCCAGTTTCCACAAATCAAGATATCCATTTTCCTCAACAGCGGCCTTTACATGATCCTCCTCTCCAACAGAAACTCCACCAGTTGTTATGACGCAATCTACTTTTACTGCTATCTGTTCAAGAGTGTTTCTAGTTTTTTCAAAACTATCAGCAACGATTCCAGATTTAACGATGTCACATCCCATCTGTCTCAACAAAGGAGCCAAAGCGTAATAGTTTGAATTGTATATTTGTCCTGGTAGTAACTCCTTTCCAGGTTCAATTAATTCATTACCAGTCGTGATAAGTGCAACTTTAAGCCGACGTCGAGTACCCAATGTTGATCTCCCCACCGAGGCTACAAGGCCTAAGTCCTGGGGTGTCAATCTGACTCCTGACTCAAGCATTATCGAGCCTTTTGTAATATCTTCACCCATCAAGCGAAGATTTTCCCCCGAATTCGCAGTCTTCAGGATTTCCACTTTGTTGCCTTTGACACGACAGTTTTCCTGCATAGCGACGCAATCAGCTCCTTCAGGCAGAGGTGCTCCGGTAAAAATGCGTGCCGCTTCGCCGCTTTCTAACCTAGTTCCAACACTGCCCGCAATTATACGTTGCGAAATGTTTAGTGTAGCCGGTAAAAATTTTACATCCTCGCTTCGCAGAGCATACCCATCCATAGCACTATTTGTGTGCGGAGGCACATCCAACGGCGCAGTGAAATCTTCCGCCAATACTCGACCTAAGCATTCCATCAGAGGAGTAGATTCGATCTCTTCAATTGCAGGAAGACTATTTAAAAGAGTCGAGATAGCCTCATCGATGGGAGTCAAGTTCGTCATTATTCTATTAAAATCTCCTTTTCATCTAATTCGTTAGGTTTTACACCGGAATCAAAACCCTTTGCTCTAGTTCTTCCCTCATACAACAACTTGATGACTTTTTGTAGATGACCATGCCATGACTTTTGCTTTATCCCAAAAGTGTCAAAAATTTTCTTACTTGATAGTGTTGAGTTTAAGATCTCGGGAGCACGGACCTCGGTTTCGCTAACCGAAATTGAATCAAGTAATTGATAAATTACTGAATCGTGGTTAGCCGCATACTTAATCACTTGCTGGACGAACTCGTTTTCTCTTTTTGTCTCCAAGCTGGAGTAATGATATGTACCCCAAACATTTGCATTACAATCTACTTGTTTAGCTATAGCAAGTATTGCTGAAGCCAGGTCGCCAGTGTAGGTGGGGCTGAACCGCCGACGGGAAGCGACTACATTACCAACATCCCTTTTGGCGATCCGAATCCAAGATTTTATTAATCCCCTTTTTTTTCTGCCAAAGAGCCACCCAGGTCTAATAATCACGTGATCCGGATGTCGTCTAATGGCACGCTCTCCTTCTAAGGTGGCCATCCCGTATATCCCTTGGGGATTTGTATCATCGTTCTCGTTATAACTTAACTTCTTCGTGCCGTCGAAAACATACGAATTTGATAAATGAAGTACCGGAATATTTAAGTGGTTTGTAATTTCGGCGAGAGCAACAGGCAATTTTGCGTTAATTTGATAGCAACGTTCCTCTGAGGACTCTGCTCTTTTGAGAGCGCTATGATTACCGGAAATAAAATCTGCCAAATTAATAAGCTGAGTTGGACCGTAGTCAGTGATCATTTTTGCTATCGCGACACCCTCATCCGGATTAAAAATTTTATCCGGCGGAGCCTTGTAGGGGATCTTTTGCATCCTCAATATTTCGATAAGATCCGTAGCTGTAGGGCTATTGCCACCAACAATAAAGAGCTTCAACGCGCCCTCCTACCCTAAGAGATTAAAAATCTGATTAAATCTGACTTGACTAGTATTAAGTTTACGCAGACTACTTTTTTACCCCGCACCACTTCTAGGTCCCTTTCTAATTCATTCAACTAAGAATTGCTTCCACACGTTTCCAATCTAGAATGGTATGTCATCATCGAAATTATCGAAATTTGCTGACGCTTGCTGTTCAGAATTCTGTGCAGAATCTTGAGGAGGTGATGAAGGAACATTCGGTTGATCACCGAACTCTTGATTTGTTCCTGCTGCTCCCCTGCTGTCAAGCATTTGCATTTCATTTGCCACTATCTCTGTGGAATACTTCTTAACACCATCTTGCTCATACGATCGAGTTTGCAGTCGGCCTTCTAGATACAGCTTTGTACCTTTTTTTACATACTGCTCAACTATCTCTGCCAACCGATTAAAAAAAACAACTCTATGCCACTCAGTCCGCTCCTGTTGTTCTCCAGTATTTCTATCTTTCCAGCTGTCACTTGTTGCAATCGAAATGTTGGCGACCGCATTGCCGTTTGGCATATACCGAACCTCAGGATCATTTCCCACATTTCCAACAAGAATAACCTTATTAACCCCTCTGCTCGCCACAATGCCCTCCAAGTTTCATATCAAATCTACAAGACTACTAGTCTATACTATCGAGAATAAAATTAGGAAAAAACTATGAATAGATTTACAAAAATATGTCCGGCTAAGGGCTAAGGAGAACCAACATACAGTTACACTTTACTACCTATGTGAGAATTGCAGATAATGGGCGGTTTTCATTACTTGATTTGAGTAGTTCATGGACCAGATAGTTATTCGAGGCGCACGCACGCACAACCTAAAAGACATTAATCTTACGATTCCACGCGATAAATTTGTCGTAATTACCGGACTATCTGGGTCAGGTAAATCTTCGCTTGCTTTCGACACCCTTTACGCAGAAGGTCAACGAAGGTATGTAGAATCATTATCCGCCTACGCAAGACAATTCCTCTCAATGATGGAAAAACCCGATATTGATCATATTGAAGGTTTATCTCCAGCAATTTCCATCGAACAGAAATCCACCTCTCATAATCCTAGATCAACGGTAGGCACTATCACGGAAATTTATGATTACCTTAGACTCTTATTTGCAAGGGTTGGGGAACCGTTTTGTCCTGAGCATAATCTTAAACTTGAGGCTCAAACCATAAGCCAGATGGTTGATAAAGTAGTAAATCTTGCAATCGGCACAAGGATTATGGTTCTAGCACCAATCGTACGTGAGCGAAAAGGAGAACATCTGCATGTGTTCGATGAGCTCAAGACTAGCGGATTTATCCGTGCACGAGTTGACGGCATTCTATGTGAAATTGAATATCCTCCTGAATTAGAAAAAAACAAGAAACATTCAATCGATGTAGTTGTGGATCGATTGAAAGTAGCCAAAGGCATTGAACAGCGACTTGCAGAAAGTTTTGAGACGGCGGTTCAGATGGCTGAGGGCATAGCTGTTGTTTCAAAAATCGATGATGAAAATGATGAAGAAATGCTTTTCTCAGCACTATTTGCTTGTCCTAAATGCGGACATAGTATCTCTGAACTCGAACCCAAGTTGTTCTCATTCAACAGCCCAGCTGGAGCATGTTCAACTTGTGACGGTTTAGGTCAGAAACAATTTTTTGACGAGTCCAAATTAATTACCGATAACTGCC
>CACJAW010000034.1 GCA_902591495.1 uncultured Pseudohongiella sp. | reverse complement strand
ATCAAGGTCCAACACAAGTTCTCCTGGCTCTTCAGAGCAAACCCCTTCTCAACCGGAGTCGCGAGGAACTCAGAGCCGCGCGGCGGCGGATAGGTCGCCCCCGATAAACGCGACTTCCGGGCAAGGAAGTCAGTCCCCGGCGGATAATTTGCCTGTGGGCTCGGCCAGTAGTGCGCGTCAAGGAGGAGATATTAGAGGAGGTCAGCCTGGGTTTGAGCAAATCGGTTCTCCGGGTGATAGAGACAGCTCTACAGGCGACATTAGTGAACAAAGTGGGAATAGTAGTTCAAATTTACCCTCAAGAAGTATCCAAAGTGGTGATTACACTCTAGATACTCTTCCAAATGGAGTTCTAAGTGGCGATAGCCAGCTTGAAACAGGTGGTCCGATGACCGCTGCCGAGCGTGCGCGAGTGCTTGATGAAAGGCTTCGGAAGGGTTACGAAACTTTCGACGGCTTTATCTTAAGTGAGAGAGAGAAAGCGCAGAACGAAAGCAACGCTGCAGGGAGTGCCCAACCGGGTGCAGACGGTGGTGGGGGCAGCTCGCAATATCAGCCGCAGACTATGCAGGAGACCGCCGGAGACCCCTCCGCAGTTGCAGGAAGCCCTCCTTCTCCGACCGCTGGAAGAGAAACAGCTGAGACCTTTCCGGCTCCGGATGACATTCCAAGCGGAAGAGATGATGATGTGGTGGCCAGACAGTTGAGGGAGGCGGCAATGAGTGAGCCGGACCCAGCGCTCAGAGAGGCTCTTTGGGACGAATATCGTAATTATACCGGTATAGATGGAGGTACAAACCAATGAAACAAGCGTGCAGATGCATCCTTCTACTATTTTTTGGCTTTCTAACCTTAAGTGGGTGCGCAACACACACGGTTAAAACAACCTCTTACACCCCGATCATTCAGGACAGTCAAAATATCAATGAAGATTTCCTGCTTGATGTCGGAATAGCGATTTTTGATCCCGGCATAGATGAATTGGACGACGATCAAGAACAACTAACCAACCAACAAGTTCGTCTAGCTGAATCTAGATATGCGCCTTACCTTTTATCGGAGACTCTGCAGCGTTCGGCAAACTGGGGAATAGTTCGTTTGATGCCAAATGCAAATAGCCCAATGGATGTATTCATCAATGGAGTAATCCTGGAGTCAAATGGAGAGACTATGAGCATGCGGGTATCTGTCTCTGATTCCACGGGGCGACAGTGGTATCAAAAGGAATACGAACAAGCTATCAGTCAATTTAGTTACGACCCCTCGCAGCGCCAACAAAACGATCCGTTTCAGATTCTTTACAACAACATAGCGAATGATTTGTTGGAATGGCGTCAAAAAAATATCAGTGAACCCGACATTACCGAAATCAGGACAGTTTCAGAAATGCTCTTTGCGAAGCGATTTTCTTCGCAGGTTTTTGATAGCTATCTGGCTCAAGATCGAAACGGAGTTTATCAAATAACTTCGTTACCCTCGGATGATGATCCGCTTCTGCAGCGTATTCGCGACATCCGTGAACGTGACTTCATGTTTATAGATACCGTTCAAGATTACTACGCGACCTATGTGCGCCAGATGCGTTTACCCTATGACTCTTGGAGAGAGCAGAGTTATCACGAGACTATTGAACTCAGAGAACTCGAAGCGTCCGCAAGGCGCCGATTCATTGCTGGCGCAGCGACTGTTGTGGCTGGTATCGCCGCAGCCACACAGGGAAGCAATTATGGCACTCAGATTGGGGGCGCGGCTGCTGTAGGGGCCGGCGCATATTTGATAAGGAGCGGCTTTGACAAGCGCGCTGAGGCGCAAATGCATATGGAGGCCCTTGAGGAGCTTGGACAATCTTTAGAAGACGAAGTCGCCCCGCAAGTCATTAGTCTAGAGGATCGGAGCATAACCTTGACGGGTTCGGTTGAAGAGCAGTATGAGCAGTGGCGAGAAATTTTGGCTGATCTTTATGCGGCTGAAGTGGGTCAGCTTTAGCTCCAACTTTATTTGTGACTGAAAAGTCGGCTGAATAAATCATGTCAAATTTCGATGAAGAGAAAGAGAACAACGATTCACCTGGTATTGATTTAAAGCGCCAGATATCTTTTAATTCAACTTCAGTTTCTGACTCTAATAAACCGCCCGTATGGGCGTGGTTCGGTCTGGCGACTCTTATACTGATCGCATTATTAGTGATTTTTGTGTTGCCTACGGTAGTAAGTGAATATCAATTACCACTCGAGCCGAGAGTCGATACTTTGCAAATACAGCCAGCGATTCCAATCGATAGTAATTCAGAAATTTCTCCTTTTGAACAAGCTCAGCAAGCTAGGCAACGAAAGGAGGCGCAGGATGTCCTTGCTGAACTCCTAGAGTTTCAATCGCAATTAGAGCAACTAAATGTGCAATCTTGGGCGATGCCGGAATTTGAGGCTGCACTCGAGACTGCTAGTTTGGGCGACAACTTCTACAGAGAACAAAGCTTTTTGGAGGCTCGTGAAGCATACTCTGAAGGGTCACGAAAACTTAGCGCAATCCTTGATTCTGTAGGAGACGTTTTTAAAGAGTCTCTCCGACAAGCTCAGGATGCATTTGATGATAAAAACGCCGAGAGCGCTATCGAACAGTTTACTCTTGCCAAATTGTTAGACCCTGATAGCGAAGAGGCAAAAATTGGTCTAGAAAGGGCGCTAGTGCTAGATCAGGTATTGTCGTTGGCAACCAAAGGGCAACAACTTTTAGAAGATAATGCGTTAGAAGAGTCACGGCGAATTTTTGAAGAAATTTTATCAATCGATAGTCGGAACGAATCAGCTAAGATAACCATTGAAGAAATTTCCCAGCTTATAGTGAATGCAGATTTTGCGCAGGTTATGTCAAGAGGTTACAGTCTCTTGCAAGCAGAAGAGGCAGAGGAAGCTATTCTTCAGTTTCAAGCGGCATTAAATTTTGGGGTAAGAGAAGAAGAAGCATTGGCAGCGATTAATCAGGCAGAGAATGACATCGCTAATAAAAAGATCTCAGCTATTCAAAAGCTCATTGATTCCGCAGAAGACCAGGAAGACTGGGATGAGGCTGTGGTCCAATACGATAGAGTTTTGGAGATTGACACAAACATCGTATTTGCGATCGAGGGGCGCGATTATGCAAGCAAAAGGGCTCAGTTAAATGATTTGTTGGTGAGTTCCATAAATGGCCCTGACCGGTTTTATGAGCAAGATGTTTTTCAACAAACACTCGATATTTACTATACAGGACGCGAAGTAGAAAAAGAGCGTGGAGGACTATTGCTGTCTGGCCAACTAGATAAACTAGAGCAGCTACTTGAGACCTCTCAAATCCCCGTAGAAATCCAATTCGCCTCAGATAATTTAACTGATGTCTCAATACTGAGGGTGACAAATCTTGGACTCTTTGAGGAAACCTCCGTATCCCTGAAGCCGGGAAGATATGTAGCTCAAGGCAAACGTATCGGTTATCGGGAAATTCGGACCGAGTTTGTAGTTGGATTCGGCCAGACACCTGATGTTGTAAATGTTTTATGTACCGAGCGCATCGTTCCAACCAATCGGTGATGATCTTGGAAAATATTGATAAAAATAATAGTACTGCAGAACCGATAGTTCCAATCGATTTTACACCTAATGATGAAAAAGGGCCTGGTATTACTTTTAAGTTCAGGCCAATTCATGTCGTAATTCTTATTGTAAGCCTTGTTTTTGGATTTTCAGGCTGGTTTGTCCTTACAGCGAAGTCGGTCTTTATCGAGGTGACACCGATCACAGCAGAGATTGAAATAGAGGGTGGTATCAATATTAGGCTTGGACAACGTTATTTGATTAGAAGCGGCGATTACTCTCTGTCTCTTTATAATGACGGCTACCATGAGATGACCACAGAATTAAATGTTACAGAGGATCAATCTCAAACGCATTCCTATCAAATGGATCGATTGCCTGGTGTTATTTCAATAATCACTGAAGGGCTCGCAGGTGCGCGTGCAAAAATAGATGGAGTTGACGTAGGGACTACTCCCATAACCGAAATACCTGTCGAGTATGGGAATCACAGGTTAGAAGTCACCTATGAAAGATACCTAGATTTCGAGATGGCTATTGATGTTGAAGGTCGAGGTGTGCAGCAAGAGTTCACCGCGCAATTAGAACCCGCATGGGCGCTAGTCAGTCTAGCGACGGTGCCCGAGGGAGCTGAAGTTATGTTGGATGGAGAAGTTATAGGTGAGACTCCGCTAAATGCGGAAATTATACAAGGGAGACGTAATATTGTACTTAAGCTCGGTGGATTCAAAGCCTGGAGTGATGAGTTTACAGTAACCGCAGGTGAAGATTTCATTTTACCAAGTGTGACACTGGAGCCGGCAGAGGGGCTAGTTTTCATTCGCAGCAATCCGTCAGAAGCTTCGCTAACGGTCGGAGGAGAATTTCAAGGTCTAACGCCTATCGAGGTGGCCCTTCAGCCTGGACAAGACCACCAGCTTACTTTGTTTAAAAACGGGTATCTGTCAAATGAATCCTCGATTCGGATATCACCCAATGAAGAAAAAGCAATCACTATCTCTTTAAAACCAATAACGGCTGATGTAGATATTGTAACCTTTCCTACGGACGCTGAATTGTATGTTGACGGAGAGTACCGAGGCTTAGCTAATCAAACAATCCAACTAATGGCAGCTAGTCAACAAATTGAGATTCGCAAAGAAGGGTTCGTTCCGTATAACGTTGAGTTTACTTCGCGACCGGGGATTGACCAGGTAATAAGAGTGAACCTTAAGTCGCTAGAACAGCTCCGTTTGGAGCAAATAAAGCCAGAGATCACTTCCGCAGCAGGGCAAGATCTTAAGCTTTTTAATCCAAGCGCCTTTACAATGGGGGCATCTCGAAGAGAGGCGGGTAGGAGACCAAATGAAAATCTAAGGGAGATAAGTTTGGAGCGGCCGTTTTATTTTGGAATCAAAGAAGTAACAAATTCTGAGTACCGATTATTTGATAGTGAACATACTTCTGGGATTGTGGCAGGCACAACTTTAAATAATGAGAGCCAACCTGTAGTTCAGGTCAGCTGGACAAGTGCTGCCCTGTTCTGCAACTGGCTTAGTCAGCAAGAAGGGTTACCGGCGTTCTATCAAACGGTCGATGGGGAAATTACTGGTTTTAACGCTGAGTCCATCGGCTATCGTTTGCCTTCTGAGGCAGAATGGGCGTGGGTTGCGCGTACTGACGACAGCGACAGAAGTTTAAAGTACCCTTGGGGAGACCGTTTGCCTCCACCAGAGGGGTCAGGAAACTTTGCAGATGTCACTGCTAGTAATTACTTGGGCGAGGTAATGTTTAATTACGATGATAAATATTTTGCCACATCACCTGTGGGAAGTTTTAAGCCAAATTACCACGAAATCTATGATCTAGCTGGTAATGTAGCGGAATGGGTTCATGATTACTATGGCGCTGTGGGGTCTATCGGAATAGAAATTGATCCATTGGGACCAGAGCTTGGTCAATTTCATACTATCAGAGGATCAAGTTGGTCTCATGGAGCTATTACTGAAATGCGGCTTTCTTTCCGTGATTTTGGAGAAGAGCCTCGTGATGATGTTGGCTTTCGAATAGCCCGGTATCTAGAATAGTGCTGATGATGCGACTAATTTGGAGTAAGTAATTTATGAGACTCTTTCTTTCGATGGCTTTTCTATTATCATCTCTTTTTGTTTTAGCTCAAGAGGGAGAGCAGGCAGGAAATAAAGAATCGTCCACAGCGGAATCACAGGAAATTGAAACTGAAGGTGAGGAAGCTCCTAGTAACAATAATGAAGAAGTCTTATCACCGGAGGCTAATACCGACTCACGCTTTATTCCCACAGAGCAGATATCGCAAGACTTGGGAGTCTCCTATCCGGTAGATATATAATCGATCATCAAAAGGGAATTACTTATGAAGCAAGGCTCGTTATACGAAGCATTATTCCAGATTGGTGCACTCATCTTTGTCGTGATTGTGGTGCATGCCACATATGTCACAGTAATTCGACCAAACGCAGACCTTATCCAAGAGCAACAACAACTCCTGCAACAGCAAGACGAGAACTTTGTCCCGGAAAGGTCTGTGTTTATTATCATGAGGGACTTCGAACAAGAGACCTGCATTATTCTTATGTTATGGGCGATTGCAATAATAAGCATGAAAACCCAGCACACTTTGAGAGAGAGAGCTCTGCTGGATCGGACACTTATACAGTTACAAGATGGAGTGAGTATCCTGCCAGAAGACTCAAGGAATTATTCAAGACCTGTACAGGCGTTATCCTCAAAGGAGCGAGAGTTCCTGTTGCCACGAGCTCTTCTAGCAGGTCTCCATCGGTTCCAAAGCACAGAGAATATTCAGGCGGTTTCCTCTATTGTAAAAGACACTTGCGAGACGGAAGCTGACAGAATGGAAACAGAGCTCACTATTGTTCGTTACATAGCCTGGGCAATTCCTTCAATCGGATTTTTGGGTACTGTTCGGGGGATTGGAACAGCTTTGGGTCAGGCTTATCAGGCAGTCAGCGGAGACATTGTAGGCGTCACTCAAAGTTTGGGTGTAGCTTTTAACTCGACCTTTGTTGCACTCGTGGTAAGTATTTTACTTATGTTTTTGCTGCATCAATTGCAGCTACTCCAAGACCGTTTAGTTCTAGATTGTCAAAACTATTGTGATGAGCGATTAATCAGGCATATGCAAGTGCCTGAAAAAAATGAGAAGAGCTGATTTTTAAGAGAAATTACTATGTCTGTTAAAGTCATAGAGCTAAATGATTCCAACATAAAAGTAGGTAATGAGGTGGGCATGCTATTTCAAAGCCCTGGCTTCTCACTCGTGACAAACGATAAGGTTGCGGTTGGCGAGTTTGCAGAGAGTCAGTGTCGAATCCAGCCCACAAATAGTTTTAGCAAATACTGGTATGAACTAAATCTTGAGCCTATATCTCATAGTCCGAAAATAAGACATCACGCGGATCTTGCTTTTGCCCAGCTCATGGATATAGCTCAGCAGGGTGACATTGATGGCGCTGTAATATTTTCGGTGCCGGGCAGTTTTACTCAACAACAGCTTGCCATCCTCCTTGGGTTAGCCCGTCAAACCAAATTTTCACCAGTCGGATTGGTCAATTCTGCTTTGGTAGAGTCAGTTCATCTCGCTCATAAGGAGTATCTCATCCATGCAGATATTCAACTACACCAAGTAGTGGTTACTTTGCTAGCCTCAGATGAAACTTGTTTCAGAGTTGAAAATATTGTGCAAATACCCGGAGTGGGTACCCAGAATTTTATGAATTTAATGATGCAAGTGGCGACCGATTCTTTTATCAGTCAGTGCAGATTTAATCCCCAACATGATGCCAATACAGAACAAGACTTATATAACGAGATCCAAGGTTGGTTGTCGAACTATCAAGAAGGTAAAACAGTCCAACTAGAACTTAAGAGTCGCGATACAACGTATTCATCGAAGCTACCATGGGATAATTTAACTGGAGTCATAGATAGATACTATCAGAAAATTACTAAACAAATAGATGTATTAAAGCCTAGCGTCAGTTGCCACGTGTTACTAAACGAACGTCTGACCCGTCTTCCTGGATTTTTGCGATTTATATCTAACAACAAAGATTTTGAGGTAGTTTCTGGACACCAGGGTATCCAAGCTTGCATAGATAACAAAAACCTAATTTGTTCCAAGGATGGAGGAACAATTCTGGTTGATAAACTAGAAAAGTCTAAGTTAGGAATTAAGAGTTTACATACGAGGACTGTAGGAGAACAAAGCGAGGAAGCAAGCCACTTACTATTTGGTAATGAGGCAATCAAGCTTAATCGTGTGGTCATACTAAATAGGCCAGGAGAACGAGGGTGCCTGGAATCCTCCCAAGAAATTAATATGGCTATGAAAGATTTACCAAAACACTTAGGAATTATTGATAAGACGCCTAAGGGGGTCTATCTTAATTCTCCAAACGACCATGCGATTCTGAATGACCAATCTATTCGTCGAGGAGTACACCCTCTGAAACTAGGAGACCAGATAAAGTTCGCAGAAGCGGGTGTCGAAATTCGATTAATCAAGGTACGAAATGGCGAGCAACAGTAAATCAAATAGACGCAGAGTTAATCCTTTGAGCCTTGCTTTTCTTGACGTCATGTTCTGTGGCTTTGGGGCTGTTATCCTAATTTTTCTGATACTTGATCATGCTAGCACTAGCTCTCCAGAAGCAAGCAGCCCAGAACTGACTGCAGAGATTAATTTGTTGGACGAAGAGGTCAAAGCAGGCCAGCTTGGGTTGACAGAGATACGAAACACTTTGGCTGAGGTTTCGCTAGAAGTGGTTACAGCTGAAGGCTTAGCCCGCCAAATTACTGAGCAGATTGACTCATTTCTACAGGAGCTTGCAGCGTTAGAAAACAATAGCATGGCGACAGAGGAAGACATCGCCAAGTTACGTTCCGATGTTGAGGCTCTTGAGGAAGAGCTACTGAGGCTTCAAGCAAGTGCTTTTGAACAGGAAGGTAATAGCGTTCGTCAATTTCTAGGTGATGGTAACCGCCAGTATTTGTCTGGGCTTTTTTTGGGTGGTCAACGGATATTGATTCTTTTAGACAGCTCGGCATCGATGCTTGACAGTACTTTAGTGAATATTATTCGTACCCGGAATATGGATGATGATCGAAAAAGGGAAGCTCCTAAGTGGAGTCGTGTGGTTAAAACAGTTGATTGGATAAGTACACAATTACCAATCACAAGCCAGTATCAGATTTGGAGTTTCAACGCTGACTACGCATCAATAATACCCGAAACTGAAGATCGGTGGTTAGAGGCTGCCGATAGGGATCAACTAAACGTCGCTATTGAAAATGTAAGGAGGCTCGTACCTGAAAACGGGACTAACCTGACACAAATTTTCAGGGCTGTTGGAAATATGTCGCCGCCGCCGGATAACATTTTCTTAATTACTGATGGATTGCCCACGCTAGGAGATAGGAATACTTCTAATTCGTTAGTGACACCGTCGGAGCGGCTGGAACTTTATGAAGAGGCAATCGAAGAGCTATCCCCAGGAACGCCTATTAATGTAATACTAATGCCTTTGGAGGGAGATCCAAGTGCAGCTGCAGCCTATTGGCAGTTGGCACAATATACAAAGGGGTCATTTTTGACGCCATCCAGGGACTGGCCCTAAAAATGAAATCTTTAAGAAATCTCAGAGTTAAAAAATTAGCATAACCTTATGACTAAACGAAAAAATAGAGAGACAGACTCATTTACAGTATCTTTCCTGGACGTTGCATCCTGTGGGTTTGGTGCGATGATCATATTATTGATGATTACCAAATCGTCTGCTCCGACTACACTAGAGATAGTTGAAACGATCGCTCCAGAAGGTTCGGTTGCAGAATTACAAGACCAGTTGTTCCAAATCCGAGGGGAAACTGCCGTTATCAACCGGGAGTTGAATGCTAAACAAGAACAGCTGTCAGCAAACAAAGAACGTGTGGCAAGATTGCAAAGAGATCTTGAAGATGTGCAGGGGCGTTTCAACACGACCAAGGACTTATCTGATGAAACGACTGACGAAATGGGGCGTCTTGTTATTGCACAACAGACTTTAACAGAAGAAATGCAGCGTTTGTTGGCAAACACCAGCGCCCCGGATAACAACGTGATCGGGGGTGTCCCGGTTGATAGTGAGTATATTATATTTGTTATTGATACTTCTGGCAGTATGTTTCAAAACCCTAGCTGGGACAAAATGTTAGGTGTCATTGAGGATACCCTAGATGTGTATCCCGAGGTAAAAGGAATTCAGATTATGAACGATATGGGTGATTATATGTTTGACTCTTATCGGGGTGATTGGATTCCGGATACTCCTGGAAGACGAAATCAAATCATATCTACATTGAGGACATGGAATCCGTATAGCAACAGCAGCCCTGTCGAGGGGGTTACCCGTGCAATAAATACTTTCTATTCTCCAGACAAAAAAATAAGTATTTACGTTCTTGGAGATGATTTTCAGCCAGGCGGTTCCATCAGAGAGGTACTTCAAACTATTGATAGAATTAATGTTGAGGATGCGAATGGTGATAGACTGGTGCGAATTCATGGAATCGGTTTTCCTACGATATTTGCAGGACCGCGACGGTTCCAACAGAGTGTCTACAGATACTCCACCTTGATGAGAGAGATGACGATCAGGAACGGCGGCACGTTTGTAGGTTTGAACGATTACCAGTAATTATACGTATAGTTAAATAATGTGTGTCTTGAGTATTAAAATGAGATCGAAAATTAAAACCCAACTTCTATGGTCTAAGGTATTAGCTTTGCTACTAGTTGCTTCTCTCATGGGATCATGCGGTGTCAGTTATCTGGTTATAGAAGGAAGCTTTCCAACGCCCAACATTAATAAAATACCATTGTCTATGGCTATTTTTTATGACGATGCTTTAAGGGAGTTTTCGTACATGGAGTATAGCGAAACTGGTCGTGAAGAGATAAACATAGAAAGTGGTGAATCACACATTCGGCTATTTAACGCTGTGCTTCCGGCAATGTTTGAAGAAGTCATTGAAATCGAAGGGATGGACGATCCTATGGTCCAAGAGGTAGACGCCGTCTTCTCTCCAACCATTGAGGAATTTCAGCTAGCGCTTCCCGAAAAGACTAAGCTTGATGTGTATGAGGTTTGGATCAAATACAATATGCGTATAGTTGATCGGAGCGGAAATTCTCTCGCCGACTGGGTTGTTACATCTTATGGGAAGACTCCGACAGCAACCTTTCTCTCAGTTGAAGACGGGATTAACCAAGCGGCTATAGTGGCTTTACGTGATCTAGCCTCAAGCTTCTCACTAAATTTTTCCCAAATACCGGAGGTACAGGGCTGGTTGAATACCCTTTGATGAGGGTCCGGCCAGTTGATTTTTCCATGAAAATAATCTCGAAATTAAAGGCTTCTATCGGGTGTATCATGGTCACCTTGGGTGTTTCCTGCACAAGCACTACAGTTGATGAATTCAGGCAGGGAGCAACTAGTTTAGAAAGTGATGAATCGGTTGTTATTCTTGGCCGTCGTCAAGCTAGTGACTTTGAGACAAAATCAGATTTTGTTGAATGCGTCGGTGAAAGAATGGGCGAGGGTGAGAATGCTATAAGTGTTATTCCTGAAAGAGAATTTATAGACGCGATGTTTCCCTGGTTTGAGCCGAGAACTGCACCATTACGTGCAGGAGACCTAGAGCAGTTGTTGGCTGAGGATGTGGTAGCTCAGAAAATGAATGAATTTGGGATTAAATACATGGTTTGGGTAGAAGGTTTTACCGAGACTACCGGCAGAACTGGATCAATATCTTGCACGGTAGGCCCTGGCGGTGGAGGTTGCTTCGGTTTTGGTACCTGGGAGGATGATGCTAATTTTGATGCCAGAGTATGGGATGTGACCTCTTTAAAAAATGTTGGAACTATCAATGCCGATGCGACAGGGCAGTCTTACCTGCCTGCGCTTGTTGTACCTATACCGCTGATCGCGAGAGTAGAAACGAATGCGTGTAACCGATTAGCCGCGCAGTTAAAAGACTTTGTTAATGGTGAATAATTCATGTTTAGCCTTAGAAATATAACTGACGCTAAAATAAACCCAACTGATCATCATTCTGTCAAAGTTTCTTTGAGTCAAACGCGCACGTTAAGAATACTTTTCTGCCTATTAATTAGTATACCTTTTGTAAATTCTTGTGCCGTTAACCCAGCCACGGGCGGAGCGAATTTGGTGCTCATGTCGGAGAACCGTGAAAAAGAGATAGGTCTTGAGGAGCATGAGAAGGTGCTTGAGGGCATGACTCTTTTGGAAGACAAAAAATTGCTTAATTATGTTCGAGAAGTTGGTAATCGAATCGCTCAAGTTAGTCACCGACCAGATTTAGAATTTAACTTTTTTATTATTGATAGCCCTGAGATAAACGCTTTTGCTCTTCCAGGAGGATATGTTTACATAAACCGAGGGTTACTCACCTACTTAAACTCTGAGGCTGAACTTGCGGCCGTTTTGGCTCATGAGATTGGCCACATAACGGCACGGCATGCTGTGCAGCAACAGGCGCGGGGAGCTCTGGCGAGGGGCGTCGCTGTGGCTGGAGGTATAGTGGCTGGAGTCGCCACAGGATCTGGATATGCGGCTTCTCAAATCAGTGAGGTTGCGTCTATTTGGGCTCAGACTGGTTTAAGTGGTTTTGGTCGGGACAATGAGCTTGAGGCAGACAGTTTAGGAGCTGGGTACCTCTTGAAGGCTGGTTATGATCCGACAGCCGTAATCGATGTAATTACTGTATTGAAAAATCAAGAGGATTTTAACCGTTTAGCAAATGGTGGAAGAGGAACCTATCATGGACTCTTCGCTACGCATCCTCGAAATGACAGGCGTCTTCAGCAGGCTGTTGCCCAAGTGGGAAAGTTAGAGAATAGTGAACTTGAAATGGTCGACCAAAAAGTTTTTAGAGAGCACCTCGACGGCTTAATTGTCGGACAGAGCAACGCGTCTCAAATGACAGATACTCGAAATCGTTACTATCAAGATTTGCTTGGCTACACATTAGTATTCCCAGACGATTGGGAAATTGAATCAACCACGACTACTGTAATTGCAAAAAGCCCTAGCTTAGGATCACTTCGGATTGAAGCGCAGCGCCTTCAAAACAATATTGATCCTCGGGGTTTTATTCAAAATATTTTAGGTACAGAAAATCTCTTAAAGTCGGAAGGTTTGTCCCAATTTCGCCTTCAGGGCCACACTGGGATTACGGAAAGCAATGATCTCGGTTTGAAGGAGCGGGTAGCTGTTATTTATTTGGGACCTCGAGCCTTTATTTTTAGGGGTGAGATACCTGCGAGCGCCGACGAGGAGGAGTTAGATCAAATGCTTTTATCTTCGATACGCTCCTTTCGTGCAATTCAGAGAGGAGAGGTGGTTGCAGGCGGAGAACTCAAAATAAAGTTTGTGCAGGCAACAGAATTCTTCGATTTTTCAATTGTTTCTCAGAATAGTAAGATAGCTAACTTTCCCGAGGAAACTCTTCGACTGTTAAATGGGTATTATCCAACCGGTAATCCTAAAGAAGGCGAGTGGATAAAACTCGTCGAATAACAAAGTACGCCGATAAACTCTATAAGCAGCTTTGCGTTCTTAAAAATCATTGGACGCAGTATGGTTACCTTCAGATAAAAAATTACTGATTATGGCAGAAAATTCACAAGACAAGGTTCTTATAGTTGCTCCGTCATGGGTTGGTGATATGGTTATGTCACAAGCTCTTTATAAAGCACTTAAGAAAACTAATCCGCTCACAAATATATCTGTCTTGGCTCGAAGTACGTTGAGGCCATTGCTCGAGAGAATGCCTGAGGTCGACGAGATACTCAACTCTGATTTCGCACATGGCGAACTGAGATTAAGCGAAAGAAAGCAGTTTGGGATGAATCTTCAAGATGGAAATTTTAACCGAGCATTTATTTTACCTTTATCTTTTAAGTCAGCCCTTATTCCCTGGCATGCTAAAATACCCAACAGAATAGGATGGAGAGGAGAGTGGCGAAATATTTTGCTCACCGATTGTCGCAAGCTTGATAAAAAGGCCTACCCGTTAATGGTTCAGAGATTTATAGGGCTTGCTTATCCCGAAAGCACTCAACCGCCAGACGATCTTTTTTTTCCAAAACTCTTACCTAAAGAACCTAACGAAGAATTTAAATATTCCAGGACTAATCTATCGAGCAAAAAAAATGTATTAGCGATTTGTCCCGGGGCTGAGTTTGGTAAATCAAAGCAGTGGCCTGCGGCATATTTTGCGGAGGTTGCAACCAGAGTGCTAAGAAAAGGTTGGGAGGTATGGATCTTTGGATCTTCTACAGACCGTTCAGTAGCCGATTTAATTTTGGGAAACATTGAGGAAGATTTTAGGGATAGTTGCATTGATCTTGTTGGCAAGACTGATCTATCTGAGGCTATAGATCTACTATCATTGGTATCTGTTGTACTTTCAAATGATTCTGGACTGATGCATGTTGCCGCCGCACTTGGCAAAAATGTGATTGGGTTGTATGGCTCAACTTCGCCCGACTTCACTCCGCCTTTGTCTAAAAGCAAGAAATTGATTTCTACCGATATTGAGTGTCGGCCCTGTTTCGAAAGAGAGTGCCGATTTGGTCATCTTCGTTGCCTAACTGAAATTAAACCTGAGAGAGTTCTTGACGCTATAACTTCCTTTGGTCTAGACGTAAATTAAGGAATATGTGAAGTGCGTGTTCTGATAGTGAAAGTTTCTTCCCTTGGAGACATTATCCATACCCTTCCAGCTGTTACGGATGCGAAAAAAGCACATCCTAATATAGTTTTCGATTGGGTAGTCGAAGAGAATTTCACCGAGGTTCCGGGATGGCACCCGGCGGTAGATCGGGTTATTCCTGTTGCGATTAGGCGTTGGCGAAAAAGCTTGATGAAAACCTATCTCACCTACGAATTTCGGGCGTTCAAACGCGCTTTACAAGGAGCCAGATATGACTTGGTCATTGATGCTCAGGGGTTAATCAAAAGTGGGATAATTAGCAGAATGTCCCGTGGGCTCACTATTGGTCTCAGCAATAGAACCGTTCGAGAACCACTGGCTGCGTTATTTTACAACAAAGCATACTCTATCCCTTGGTCGGAGCATGCCGTAGACCGATTAAGGCAATTATTTTCAAGAGCGCTTCAGTATCAATATGATCCGCATTCAATCTCTTATGGGATTGATAAAAATAAACTAAAAACTCTAGCAGAGGAGGGGTCCACAAAAACAGTTGTGTTCCTACATGGAACCACCTGGTCGACTAAACATTGGCCGGTGTATTTCTGGCGTGAACTCGCTTTTCTTGCAACTAAGTCAGGATTCCAAGTTTTACTACCCTGGGGCAACTCCGCAGAAAAGGAAAGAGCCGAGTACATCTCTGACGGAAATGAAATGGCTAAAGTTCTTGAAAGACAATCTCTGTCTGGTGTTGCACAGCACATAAACGACTCAAAGGGAGTAATAGCAGTTGATACCGGTTTAGGTCACTTGGCGGCAGCATTAGAAAAGCCCACTGTCTCTCTATATGGTCCAACAGATCCAGCATTGTCTGGAACTTTTGGTTTAAACCAAATTCATTTAGTATCCAATTTTGATTGCGCACCTTGTGTAAAAAAAACATGTTCGTACAAAGGCCCAGAAATTAAAGATTTTTATAATGGAAATGAAATTCTTGTTTCACCGCCATGCTTTTCTGCCAATAGACCAGATTACGTTTGGGACCGTTTTCGTGGTCTTTTCCAGAAATAAAAGCGACTTATGAAACTAAGTTTTCTGATCTATTCATATTTTCCATATGGTGGCCAGCAGCGCGATTTCCTTCGTATTGCTGAACGCTGTGTTCTCAAGGGTTATGCGGCTGATGTCTATACACTCTCTTGGCAAGGCGATGTGCCGAAAAATCTTAATGTAACTATTGTTCCTGTCAAAGCACTTACAAAAGTAGGTCTTTATAGGAAATATACTTCGTGGGTCTTTAGGCATTTAAGGAGCAAGGGGCCAAGTGTCGTTGTGGGATTCAATAAGATGCCTGGTCTTGATCTTTATTTTGCTGCTGATCCTTGCTTTATGGAGAAAACAGAAAATCAGCGAGGGCCTTACTACAAGTTTACCTCTCGCTATAGGCATTTCGCTGAGTACGAAAACGCAGTATTTGGAGAAAATCAAACTACGAAAATTATGGTTCTAACTGCTCAACAAAGGCAAGATTTTGAGAAATATTATCCTGATAGCGCGCGACGTATGCATGATTTGCCGCCGGGTATAGATTTAGACCGAAGGCTAGATTATCAACGGGAAACCAAACGTCTAGCCTTTCGGGAAAAATTCAGCATAACAGAGGATAAAATCGTTTTACTTCAAATTGGGTCAGGTTTTAAGGTCAAGGGCATTGATCGCTCCTTAAAAGCAGTTGCTTCACTTCCCTTTGAGTTGAGAGAGAGGGTTATTTTCATTTTAGTTGGTAAAGACAAACCTACTAAAGTATTAAAATTAGCAGATGATTTAGCGATTAGAGATAGGTTAGTAATAGTTCCCGGCAGCGAAGATATTCCAGACTTTCTAGCTGGTTCAGACTTAATGCTCCACCCAGCATATAGAGAGAGCGCCGGGCATGTGCTGTTAGAGGCGATGGTTTCCGGCCTACCAGTATTGACTACTTCTACTTGCGGTTACGCATGGCATATAGAGCAGGCAAAATCTGGGTTAGTCTGTACTGAACCGTTTAGCCAAGATGAGTTAAATCATAAATTAAGCTTAATGATAAAAAATGAGAATGAAATAAATTGGTCAGAAAATGGTTTGAAATATGAAAGAGAGAACGATTTGTATTCTTTGCATGAAAAAGCAGCAAACCTAATCGATAAATTTGCGGAAAATATGAAATGAGATATTTATGTTTTATTTAAGCGAGGAGCTTAAGAATCTTTTTTCCGGCTCTGATCCATATAAAGTTTTAAAAGAGCTTGACGGTAAAGTTTATAGAGAGGTTAAAAATCGCAAGACGCTTCAGTTCGAATATAACGGCAAAAGCTATTTCGCAAAGATTCATACGGGTGTTGGATGGATCGAAATCTTTAAAAATTTGATTCAGCTTAAGAATCCAGTGATAGGCGCAACGAATGAATGGAGTGCACTCAAACGTCTCAGTCGCACTTCAATCAAAACAATGACAGTAGTCGCGTACGGAGAGAAAGGGTGGAATCCAGCTAACCGACAGTCTTTCATCATCACTGAGGATCTCCAGCAAACTATTAGTCTAGAGGATTACTGTATCAACTGGCTAGACTCGAAGCCTCAGCTCTCTGAGCGGAAAGCCTTGATATCCAAAGTTGCTGAAATTGCTTCGGCTTTGCATTCTAGCGGCATCTGCCATCGCGACCTCTACTTGTGCCATTTTCTTTTACATAAAAAAGAGCCAAAATTTCCACAAATTTCTGTGATTGATCTTCATCGTGCTTTAATTCGAGGACAATTACCAAAGAGATGGATAATTAAAGACATCGCTGGTCTTTATTATTCGGCTATGAACATCGGGCTAACAAGCCGGGACATACAACGTTTCATTTGGCAATACAGTAAATCGAATAAAAATTTTGCATTTAGAGAAAACGGCAAATTTTGGATGCGAGTTAAGGAGAAGGCCGTCAGAATGCATAAAAAACTTGGACCGGCGAGGTAAGATTTGAAGACCTACAATTCCTCTGAATTGACTCGGCTTGGAAGACAAATGGTTACGCCCTTTCTTGTCGAGATTTATACGGAAGGAGGGCTAGACAAAATCAAAATAAATGAGATCCTTCGAATTATCCCGAGGAAAAGGTTAGTAGCTAAAGCTAAGTGGCGGGGAACCACAGTCGTAGTAAAAATATTTTTTGCATCACTGCGTTGGAAGCGAAATTTATCGGGGGAACTTTCTGGTATTAATCTGCTTAGAAAAAATGGACTTCGAGCGCCTGCCATACTTCATGAAGGGGAACTAGCTGATAAAAAAGGTGCGGCTCTAGTTTTAGAATTTGTTGAGGATAGCAAAACAATTGGTGAATATTTCAATGAAGCCGAATCAGCGAGCGAGAGACAGCTGTGGTTTTCAAAGTCGATTCGTGCGATAGGTGTTTGCCATCGCAGTGGGTTATGGCAGTCTGATCTTCACATGGATAATTTCCTACAATCAAAAAACCACATTTACTACTTGGATGGTGGAGGTATTCGGATACTCGAAGATTATTCGTCTAATGATCTGATATATAAAAATATCGCCCTATTCTTTGCCCAGTTTAAAGTTGAAAATGACGAAAATATAGGCACCTTATTGAAGGACTACTGTCTTGAAAATAAAAAACTAAATACTCTAAATAAGAAGCAAATAACGGACAAAGTTAGAGAGGCCCGAATTCTCCGCATAGCTAATTACGAAAAAAAAATCTTCAGGTCTACGACTGCTCATCGTAACATTAGATCAATTCGTAGATTCGTAGTGCATGCTAGGGACATTTACTCTTCTTCTTTTGAAAGTTTTGTAGGAGATCCGAATAGCTATATAAAAAAAGAGTGCATAATGAAAGATGGAAACTCTACTACAGTAGCAGAATTTAATTTCGATGGAGAAATATGTGTCATAAAAAGATACAACTTGAAATCGCTCTGGCAAAAAATGAAATACCTGTTCAAACCAAGCAGAGCCGCAAAGTGCTGGCGTAATTCACTAATGTTACGCATGTTAGGAGTAGAAACACCACGGCCTTTTATGATTATTGAAGAGAGGCTATTCGGATTATTAAGACAAAAAGCCTATTTTGTCTGCGAAAAAATCGAAGCTCCAAATCTTATGGAGTACTTTGAAGACAAGAAATTGAAAAATTCTGAATTGGTTCAGATAATTGCTAAATTTAGAAACCTTTTTCAGATAATGATTGACTACAAAATTAGTCATGGTGATATGAAGGCCTCAAATTTTATCTTCCATAATGAACAACTTATTGTTTTAGATCTTGATGGAATGAAAAGACACCAAAGTAATCGATCTTTTAAAAAGGCTATTATGAAAGACTTCAATAGGTTCATGAAAAATTGGCGTAATAATGAATATGAAGAAGAATTTAAGAGCATGATAGACGAGCTTGACATACTAACTAATTCTTAGTTTATGGATCTACCCTTCGATACACAGCTATCCGCATATTTTCTCTATTAGGGAATGCTGTTTGCAAGTTGATATAGGGAGCAATGGATTCCCTTCCGATAATTTGCAGCGCCTCATAATTCGTCTCCAAAAAAATTAAGTCGTTGGCCTCTAAATCAAGAATTTCTTTCTCAGGAATAACGCGGTCTACTTTATCGTAATTTTCAATCTCGCCAGAAAAGTAAGCAATTGCATGGTTATTTGTGATAAGTCTTTTATGCAAATGATTTTCAGATTGGTACCAAGCAAGCGACTCGTTTATGTAAGTTTTTGATGATCCGAAACTAATAAAAGAATCAAAGGCGCAATATCCAAAGAATAATATAAGGATTCTGTTGTATAGAATTTTCAATGAGGTCTGCTGTACTCGCTCAATAATTTTATCAAGTATTAAGGGTATAAAAAGTATTAATGCTAAACAGAAAAGCATAGAGTAACGCGTGGAAACAAATTTGGTAATGGTGATGAAAATAGATACTATAGTTAAATTAGTTAATAGAAAAATAAAAATTGGGATTACTTTTAATCTGTCCAGACTTATTTTGCGCTTAAAGGCGCCGTATGCCAGCAGCCAGAAAAAAGGTCCTCCGACACCCTGGAATAATTTCACAAACAGTATGGCAAAGAGTCCTGCTGTGACAAACAAACTCAAGTAGGAGCCTGAATATGTTTGGGCATATTCTCCAAAAATCCCCCTGCTTAACGAATAATTTTGGTCTTCACTAAGACTAGTGAAGTTATTTAAAAATGGTTCATAGACAGAGATGAATCTTAGTAAAACTGATATGAGGTTGATGCCCATTGTTTGAAACAATAAGAACATCAAAGTTAGTACAGAAGCTATGATCACAGTACACTTTTTCAGCTGTTGATACCTAAATTGTTTCTGGTACCGATTGTCAAAGAGTAAAGCTATTGGAAGCGAGAACATGTAAATAATTGCTTCCACTCTAAAAAGAGAGGCGAAAGTGATAGAGCCACAAAAAACAAGAAAGTTTTTCAAGCGGTTAGACTCATGGAATAGTAAAAAATGCCAAAGGCCAAATAAGCTGAGCGCCCACATCGCTATGTCGCGAATAATATCAGATCTCAATTCATTCAGTGTGGGAAACAAGAGTATGCAGGTAGCTGCTAAAATGGAAACCGACTTGGAAGCATTTAAGAAACTTACTATGCTTATATAGGAATAAACCAAAAGTGAGAGGAAAAAAGCATTAACGATGTGTGCCGCAGTTATTAGATCCGTTCCCAGACTGCTGACGAACGCAATAAGTAAGGAGTAGCTCGCCCATGAGTAATATTGCCAAGAGGCATTAATTCCCTCGTTGAGTGCAATCTCAGCTATTCGAATATAAGAGTAGGCATCATCATTTGGTAGACCTGGATTCAGAATAGTGAAGTATGAAATTAGAAGGCTAATAAGGGCCCCTATAATTCTTATATCTGTGTTGATGAGTCGCTCTAATCTGCCCGTATTCACTATTTCAATATACCTGTTTTCATTTAATAGGGTCGAGCTGACTTGCCCGCAGCCTGAGTTTTAAAACGTCTGTGCAACCATAGATATTGTTCTGGTCTTTCTCTTATTGCTTTTTCAATGAGCTTGTTGATTATTGATGCATCTGCTTTTGATTCACCTGTTGGATAGTTTTCTAATTTCTTGCTGAATCGTAGTTCATATCCGGAATCGTCGTCTTTACGATAATGGCTGAAAAAGATGACGGCAGAATTATTGAAATCCGCGATACGAGCGGTGGCAGTGATTGTAGCTGCGCTGACTCCGAAGAATGGAACAAATACAGAGTGCTTTGGCCCGTAATCCTGATCTGGGGCATACCAAATTACGTTGCCTTTCTTAAGGCTTTTTAATGCACTGCGGATGTCCTTTCTGTCAATCACAGAGGGATAATGACGGGATCTTCCTTTGAGCATTGCATGGTCAAAAAGGCAATTTTTAAATGGGCGGTACGTTACATCCATTTTTTGAAATAAGCTCAATAGGAATCCCCCTATTTCCAAAGTTGTGAAGTGTGCGCAAATCAATAGTACTCCGCGACCATCAGCGACAGCGCCCTTTAGATTCTCTAAACCGGACACTGTTAACTTAGATTTAAACTCATTGGGATCTCTATGCCAGACAATAGCCGTTTCGACCAATCCTATACCATTCGAGATAAAAGTCTTCTTGACTAAATTATGTAATTCCTCATTTCTGAGTTCTGGATAACAAAGTTTTAAGTTGACCTCACAGATATGTCTTCTACTCTTGGCAAGATAGAAAGTCATATAACCCAATAATTTCCCAAATTTCATTTGTAAAGAAAAAGGGAGATAACTTACTAATTTCATAAAACCAATAAGCAACCAAGTTGGCCAGTATTGAGGTGACCAAAATTTTAATATGGAGAGCCATTTCTCTCTTTTTCCTACATTAGGCACAGTTGCTCACCCTTCAACA
>CACJAW010000033.1 GCA_902591495.1 uncultured Pseudohongiella sp. | reverse complement strand
TTGCTATGGCAAGGGCATCCGCAGAGTCTTCAGCTATATTTTCATTAATACCCAACAAGATTTGCACCATACGTTTTACCTGCGCTTTAGTTGCAGCTCCGGTGCCAACTAACGATTGTTTGACTTTCCTCGCTGAGTATTCCGATATGTAAAGGTCATTTGCCAGACAGGCTGCCAAAGCAATCCCTCTTGCTTGTCCCAGCTTCAACGCAGATCCTGCGTTCTTTCCCATAAAAACGTCTTCAATTGCAGCCTCTTCGGGTTGATGCTTGTGTATAACGGCGCAAAGCTCGGTAAAAATCGTTTTCAGTCTGATTTGCATGGCAGACTCACTGGTCCGGATACAGCCACAGTCTACATGATCGATCTTATTACCATTAGAGTTGATTAGACCGAATCCTGTCACACGAGAGCCTGGATCTATTCCGAGGATCATAGTCATCGGAAAACCATGATATTTTTAGTCATTGGTCTGAGCTTTTAAATTTGAAGTTTAGCAATTATGTCGGCCGAAAATTTGGCATTTGAGAAAACATTTTGCACATCGTCCAAGTCTTCCAAGTGCTCTATCAGTTGTAAAAGTTTTTCCGCGTCCCCTTGATTTAGATCAATCTCGCTTGAGGCGAGCATTGTCATCTCTGCCGAAACACTTTCAATTCCCGCATCTTTTAGAGAGTCCTGAACCGCGCCAAAACTCTCTAGTGTGGTCATCACATCAATACTATCAGCTGTGACAACAATATCATGGGCGCCTGCGTCCAAAGCATGTTCCATAATCTCTTCTTCGCTAAAATGGCTCGCAAAACTAATAATTCCAGTTTGCGTAAATAGATACGAAACCGAACCACTAGTTCCTAGACTGCAGCCGTATTTTGAAAAGCCATGTCGAACTTCAGCAACTGTGCGGTTTTTATTATCTGTTAAAGTTTGACAAAGAATTGCAACTCCTCCCGGACCATAACCCTCGTAAGTCAGTTCTTCTAGATTTTCACTTTCTGCAGAACCTGAGCCTCTTGCTATAGCCCGATCAATCGTGTCACGAGTCATATTTGCATTCAGCGCTTTATCAACTACTGCTCGTAGTCGAGGATTATCAGATACATTACCTCCACCTATTTTGGCCGCGACCGTGAGCTCTCTGATTATCTTCGTAAAAACTTTGCCGCGCTTCGCATCCTGTCCAGCTTTTCTGTGCTTTATGTTTGCCCACTTACTATGTCCAGCCATTGCAAAAGTTACCCGTTAGGTGGCTTATTTTGATCGCGATGCCGAATACTAAGCTCACGAAGCTGATTGGGCGATACATGTCCAGGTGCATCGGTCAGGGGACAAGACGCAGATTGCGTTTTAGGAAACGCTATTACATCTCGAATTGAATGAGAATCTGTCATCAGCATGATTAGTCTATCAAAACCAAAAGCGATACCTCCGTGTGGAGGGCAGCCCAATGAAAGAGCATCCAAAAGAAAGCCGAATTTCTCCTCTGCTTCAGCTTCGCTGATACCAAGAACATCAAAAACCGCTCTTTGCAGCTTAGAATCATGGATTCGAATCGAACCACCTCCCAATTCGGTTCCATTCAAGACCATATCATAAGCCCTCGATAATGCTTTAATTGGATCGTTGGTCAGTTCTTCTGCATCTAAACTCGGTGCGGTAAACGGATGATGCAGTGAGGTCAAACCACCCTCTGGGGTTAAGTCAAACATAGGAAAGTCGACCACCCACACTGGCGCCCATCCCGAGACGACAAGATTAAGTTCTTGAGCCACTTTTATCCTCAAGGCACCCATAGCCTCATTTACGATCTTGGATTTATCCGCTCCAAAAAATATTATATCTCCCGTCTCCACGACTAAAGTCGAAAGCAGGTTTCTAATAATCTCCTGATCGAGAAATTTAATTATTGGTGATTGAAGGCCTTCAGATCCGCTATTCAAATCATTTACCTTAATCCAAGCAAGACCACGCGCACCGTATACGCCAACAAACTCAGTCAAATCATCAATCACCTTTCGCGTAAGGCTGGCACCACCTGGAACTCGAAGGGCTACGACTCTGCTATCCTCATCATTAGCTGGACCACTAAACACTTTAAATTCAGCTGATTTCATTAAATCCGCTATATCAACTAATTTTAAATCAATGCGCAAATCCGGCTTATCAGAACCGTATAATCTCATAGCTTCTGCATAAGTAATTCTTGGAAAATCACCTAAATCAACATTTAGTGTCTTTTTGAAAGTATGCTTAATCATCGCTTCCATTATTGCCATAATTTGATCTTCATCCATGAAAGAGGTTTCTACATCTATCTGAGTAAATTCTGGCTGTCTATCAGCTCTTAAATCTTCATCTCGGAAACATTTCGCAATCTGATAATAACGATCCATACCTGAGGCCATCAGGATTTGTTTAAACAATTGCGGAGACTGCGGTAACGCAAAAAATTTCCCCTGATGAGTCCGACTTGGTACAAGATAATCCCGCGCGCCTTCTGGAGTCGCTCTCGTAAGAAGAGGCGTTTCAATATCAAGAAAACCATTATTGTCCAGAAAATTCCTAATTATGTTGCCAACCTTTGAGCGAAACCTGAGTCTAGCTGCCATTTCAGGGCGACGCAGATCGATGTAACGATACCTAAGCCTAATGTCTTCCCCGACCTCCGCATGCTCATCCAATTGAATCGGTGGAGTTTCTGACGCATTCAATACCTTGAGCTCATTCCCTAAAACTTCTACTCGTCCAGTGGACATCTCATGGTTAATTGTTCCTGAAGGTCTTAGCCTAACCCTGCCCTTTACCTCGACTACGAACTCATTTCGCACTCCCTCAGCAATTTTAAAACTCTCTTTAACATCGGGATCATAAACGACTTGTGCCATCCCCTCTCGATCTCTTAAGTCTAAAAATATAACACCTCCATGATCACGTCTTCTGTGAATCCAACCGCACAAAATAACATCCTCATCAACATTTGATTCGTTTAACTCACCGCAGAAGTGACTTCGCATATCTAATTCCTATTCCTTTCTCTTCGCCTCAAAGTGACTTTTTGATTTTTGCGCACCTGCGCCTTTCGGTTTAGCGCTATTTTCTGAAGTTTGTTTTTTTATCTTGGCTTCACCCTTTTTGTTAACAACTGTATCTGCTCCCTTTGCATTTGATTGATTATTGGATTTATCCTCTTTTGAGTCGGATTCAGCAAGTTTTTTCTTTTCACCAGTCTTAAAATCAGTCTCATACCATCCTTTACCCTTTAATCGAAAACTTGCAGCAGATACAAGTTTGCGCAGACTCGCCGAACCGCAAGTCGCGCAAATTTTGAGTGGCTCATCGCTAATTTTTTGTAAAGCCTCGATTCTTTTACCACAAGATTCGCATTGATATTCATAAATAGGCATATACACTAAATTCTCTTAACTATTAAATCGATCAATCGTAGCCCGCTATGGAGGAAGTAAACCCCATGGGATGTCGGCTGAATTACGCCCCACAAACCATAATTATACCTAATATGGCTGATGTAGCACCTATGAAGATCTAAAATATAGTTTGTAAGATGATTCACTTGTCATTAACCCAAAATCAAAGTGACATTAACGAACAACAATCAATGAAGAGTCTATTGATTTATGAGCTATTTAAAATGATCAAGTGCTAAATTAGTTCAAATTATTTGACAATTTTCTAGACCCAAGTGAAAAATCAATTAGAGTTTCCCAATTTTAACTTAAACAGTGATCCACCCAAACAAAGTGACCATAAATGCTTGCGAGGCTTCTATGAATGATTTATAAATACCATCCTGAGTCGTCAAAGGGATTTTAGGCGATCAAAAGTTTTGATGAGTTTAAATTCGGACTCTTGATTTCACTGATGACTCGGTTCCTACAAATTAAAAATTCAAAAGAGATTGGGCATGGCTGTAAGTAAAACTTCTCGAAAAACTGCTTCAACAAGAAAGTCTGCTGCTAAAAAAGCTCCGGCTATACAGAAGAAATATACAAAAACTGAAATACTGAATGAAATCGCAAAAAACACGAATGTTAGCAAAAAAGAAGTGTCAGCTGTTTTAGACGAATTAGATACTTTAATAGAAAGACATATAAAGAAACGAGCAGTTGGAGAATTTACATTACCTGGCTTGTTAAAAATCAAATGTGTTACACGACCTGCTAGACCAGCTAGAAAAGGTGTCCCAAACCCTTTCCGTCCTGGTGAACTGATGGATATCCCTCGTAAACCAGCGTCAACTAGGGTTAAAGTTTTACCTTTGAAAAAACTAAAAGGATACGCCTTATAGCATCTGGGAAAACAAAGCAACGAACGTGCGATATGACCTCATACAAAAAAAAGGCAGCCCTTGGCTGCCTTTCGTTCAATGGGAACTCTCTTTCGGACTAAACACACAATGAGATCAAGCAAGTACCTCCTCGCAACTATCAAAGAGTCTCCAGCCGACGCAGAAATTATAAGCCACAAATTGATGCTGAGAGCTGGGTTGATCAGAAAACTCGCCAGTGGCCTATACAGCTGGCTGCCCCTGGGCAATAAAGTTCTCAGAAAAATCACGAGCATTGTCCGCGAAGAAATGGATAAGTCAGGAGCCATGGAAGTATCTATGCCAATAGTTCAACCCGCAGAATTATGGCAAGAATCAAAACGATGGTCTCAAATGGGGCCTGAATTGCTCAGAATTCAAGATCGGCATAAAAGAGACTTCTGCCTTGGACCAACTCATGAAGAAGTGATAACTGATTTGGTGAGAAATGATTATAGTAGCTATAAGCAGCTACCCGCGATTTTGTACCAGATACAAACCAAGTTTAGAGACGAACGCCGTCCCCGCTTTGGCGTTATGAGGTCTCGTGAATTTATTATGAAGGATGCATATTCATTCCATATTAATCAGGAATCACTGGATGAGTCCTATAAGGTAATGCACACAACGTATTGTAATATTTTTACGCGTCTGGGATTAAATTTCCGTTCGGTCGCTGCCGATTCAGGCAGTATTGGCGGGAGCATTTCGCATGAGTTTCATGCCCTTGCAGATTCTGGAGAAGATGAAATTGTATTTGGTAAAGATGGTAAGTATGCTGCTAACGCAGAGCTTGCTGAAGGTAATCTTCGAATCCCAAACAAAAAGGAAGACAAAAAAGATTATCAACTAGTCGATACTGGAACGGCAGTGACAATAGAGGAAATCACGAATCTTTTAAAAATAGATTCGAATAAGACTATAAAAACTTTGCTTGTGCATAGTGAAGATGAAGAAGGCAATGTCTCCGATAAATTAGTGGCCTTGCTGCTGCGCGGCGATCAAGAGCTAAACATCACGAAGACTGAAAAATTAAAAGGGATTTTTTCACCTCTAAAATTTGCAAGCAGTCAGTTGATAGAAGAACAAACAGGCGCTTCAATAGGATCGTTAGGCCCCCAAAACCTTGCTATTTATAAATTTGCTGATTTGAGCGTTGAGGGACTTTGCAACTTTGTTTGCGGTGCAAATGAAGCGGGCAAGCATTTTATAAACATGAATTGGTCAGATGATTGCTCTTATGATGAGGTGGCTGATATACGTAAGGTTACGGAAGGCGATACCAGTTTGCTAGACAGCAGTCCATTAGAGATAAAAAGAGGCATTGAGGTAGGGCACATATTCCAGCTAGGAACAAAATATAGCGAATCGATGAATGCGAGTGTACTCGATAAAAACGGAAAAGCAACTCCGATACAAATGGGCTGCTACGGTATTGGTATCACTAGGTTAATGGCTGCCTGTATAGAACAAAGTCACGATGACAGAGGAATAATATGGCCCAGTAACATTGCCCCTTTTCAACTAATCATAATCCAGATCGATAGTCAAAAATCCGCTGATGTGGAAACTATGTCGGAATCGATGTATGCCTCCGCATTGAATTTTGGAATCGAAACAATTTTGGATGATAGAGACAAGAAAACCAGCCCAGGAGTAAAATTAAACGAATCCGAACTAATCGGCATTCCTCATCGTATTGTGGTTTCTCCAAGAACTCTCGAAAGGAAATCCGTAGAATATACCGATCGCCGGACCGGAGAAAAATCTGAATTAAATATCGAAGACGTTGAGGGTTTTCTAAAAAAAGTAGTTATGGCAGATAAAACGTCGCATCTCTAGAAATTGGTTATGGTTGTAGAATGCACTAACTGAAACACGTACTCTGCGATCAGCTTTCATCTTTAGGACTTTGTATCGCTTTAGATTAAAATTTATAAAATGTTTTTCTAGGGATGCTAAATAATATGACTCAACCTTATATCCTGGTTCTTTATTATAGCCGATATGGTTCCACCGAAAAACTCGCTCATCTAATAGGGAGGGGTATAGAAAGTAACGGTGAATTTGAAGCCAAGCTGAGAACAGTACCTCCAGTGTCACCCGATTCAGAAGCCAGTGTGCCTGAAATACCAGACTCAGGTGCGATTTACTGCTCACAAGAAGATTTAAAGTATTGCTCCGGTTTAGCGCTGGGCAGCCCCACTAGATTTGGCAACATGTCCGCATCCCTTAAATACTTTTTAGATTGTACCGGAGCGATATGGTCATCTGGAGACCTTATCGACAAACCTTTCGCCACCTTTACATCTAGTAATTCTTTACATGGAGGACAAGAATCCACCCTCCTAACCATGGCCATTCCAATGCTGCACCACGGAATGATCTATTGCGGACTACCTTATTCAGAGACAAGTCTCAGCAATACAAAAACGGGCGGTTCTCCATACGGCGCCAGCCATTTTGCAGGAGTAAGCAACGACTTGAAAATCTCTATGGATGAAACTGAAACTTGTCTTGCTTTAGGGAAGAGGCTAGCAAAATTATCATCTAAAATTTGTGAATTTAATTAGCAAGAGATTTATTACCGTGCAAATATTCCACGTCAAAAGCGCCCATGCTTGTTCGATAGTTTCGTATTATTCGTTGTTACTCTTATTTTTAGCTTTCAACATATATAACCTTCAAACCAATCTTCTTATCCGTTTTATAATTGCAGGCATACAAATTAGTCCACTCCTACTATTCGTAAAAGGCCTTCACATTTCGCATCCCCGCGCCCTAATTTGGTTATGCTTTTTATCTTTAATTTATTTCACTCAGGGAGTAATGAATGCCTTGAGCGATATCCATTCACTCTTTGGCTGGGGCGTAATAATTGTAAGCACCTTATTGTTTACAAGTCTAGCCGTTAGCATTAAATCAAATGACAGAAAAAGCTAGTTAGAACGGCTTACCAGTTCTTTACTTTTTTTATCAGAGGAATAGTTATTTTGCGCTTCTCGATTTTTGAGGCAAAATCTAACTTTTCCAATAAGTCGATAATTTCATGAAGACCTCTGCGCATGTTTTTAGAAATGAAATTTAAAACATCATTCTCTAACTTTACCCCACGCAACTTCGCCCTATATCTTAGAATCTCGAGCTGCGCTTTTTCATCAGGAGAATGAAGCATGAAAACTGGAAAACTACAAAGCCTTGATTTTAAATCTGCTAAGTTTATGGGTAGGTTTTGTGGCGTTCGATCAGCACTAAACACCAACTTACATTTGGTCTCCTGTGCATAATTGTATAATCGAAAGATTGCCTCTTCCCATCGCAAGTCTCTTGCTATAGCTTGAATATCATCGAGGCAAACAACATCAACTCCTTCAATGCCCGAAAGGATTTCAGGAGAGTAATTATCAGCCTTTTTCAAAGGTAAAAATATAGAGGACTCTTGTTTAGCATAGGCTTCATAAGTCACGGCTTGAAGAAGATGAGTCCGACCAGAGCCAGCCCCTCCCCACAAATAAACTATGGAAAACTCACCTTTCAGTTCCTTAACAATCTCAGATTCAATACCAAATTCAAAGAAATTTTGAAATCTAGTTTCACTATCTACACTAAGATTTAATGGAAGCTGTGAACCACTTTTAACTTGCATTTTCTATCTGGTCCACCTGTAATGGAGAACCTCAACATTTTCTGATCTAAAGGCTTGTACCGGAACCAAGTCCCTGTCCAGCCCTATCAACTCTGAGAGTTGAGCTGTATTACCAAGTAATTCAAGCTCCAACTGCAAAGTTCCTCTATCTAAAATAGACGTCTTAACACTATGAACTGCCCCTAACCCTGAAACATAATTCATCAATGATGTGTAGGCTTTTAAATTTCTTATTCCCTCGACTTTCAAACTCACAGTTTCCTGAGGTATCGAGCCAGCAACCACAGCAAAGTAACTGGAAAGGGAGTTGGCTACTCGGTTAAGAGGCACCGTGAGGTAATTATTCAGATTTTCCTCAACACCATCAAAAACATCAATCTCATTCTGAAAAATAAATTGCCAAAGGCCTATAAGTTCCCCACCGCTTGTAAAATGCAATCTCCCAGAGAGAATACTGTCCGCTCCATACCTAGCGCTCGCTTTGACGATCTTTTGTGAGTCAAGGACCCAAACATCCTCCTCTGACAAGTTATTTCTATCTTCAAAATCAAGCACTGGAAAGATAATCGGAATAGCTCGAAACTCAGCAAAGTTCCGAATTAAATTGGATATCTCGGGATTACTTTCCGCAGTTAGTAACGTCCGATTGCCGGACGGATCTTGCAACACCATCCAAATTAATACACTCGGTCGATTACTACCCCAAATCGGCACTTTAGCATTAGAAAGAAGTTCCTGAACAAGCGAGCTTGCAAAAGTTACTTCGATAAAACTTTCACCATTTATAACTTCGGAACCATTCAGCCCTTGCTCAATAATCTGATTTCCACCACGGCTTTCATACTGAATTGCCTCAACGTAACTTTGAGCTTCAGAAATCGCCCTTTCGATAGCCGGTTCATTCAACCAGCTATCACTTCCTGTCAGTTTTATTATTACATCTTTAAATGCTTCCTGAAACGCTCGATTCCTTTCCGAGTCGCTCTCGTTATCGACTAAAACTCTGGAACTGTAAAGACCTTCCACTTGGAGGCCATAAAGACCCTCTAAAGAAATGAATGCCATGAAGCATAGGACAGTTAAGCTTATACTTTTACGAAAATTAAATTTCATTTCCAACTAATATCCGTCTTTGTTTCCAGTATTATATAATTATTTTCAAGACTGACTCACATAGCCCTTTTTGATAGACTAGTACCAGTTTCCATAGAGACAGTCAATTAGGACGTATCGGATGAGTAATAATCAAGATCCTGGGGATAATAATAAATCCGGCGAACTCGACTATCGATCAGCCGGAGTGGATATAGAGGCTGGCAATTCATTAGTTTCGGAAATAGCAAAAATAACCAAAGGAACTTCAAGGCCCGAAGTCCTATCCAGTCTTGGCGGGTTTGGGGCACTGTGTGAAATACCCAAAAACTATAAGCATCCCGTCCTGGTATCAGCCACCGATGGGGTTGGAACAAAGCTAAAGCTCGCCACCACCTTAAAAAAACACAATACTATAGGAATAGATTTAGTAGCAATGTGTGTGAATGACTTAATTGTCTGCGGAGCCGAGCCACTTTTTTTTCTTGACTACTATGCCTCAGGAAAACTGGACATTGCCGTAGCAAAAAGTGTGGTCGAAGGAATAGGCGAAGGATGCAAACTGGCAGGTTGCGCGCTGATAGGCGGCGAGACAGCCGAAATGCCGGGTATGTACTCAGAAGGAGACTATGACTTAGCCGGGTTCGCCGTCGGTATAGTGGAGAAGGATTCAATCATTGATCAATCAAGAGTTTCTTCGAATGACGTTCTCATTGGAATTCATTCATCTGGTCCACATTCAAATGGCTATTCTTTAATCCGCAAAATACTTGAAATTAATAAAACCGATTTATCAGAGTCATTTGACGGCACAACATTTGGCGAGAAACTCTTATGCCCAACACGAATATATGTTGATCTAATTAAAGAGTTAAAAGACGAACTGCAGATCCATGCTATCGCCCACATAACAGGTGGCGGCCTGATCGAGAATTTACCACGCGTAACTCCAAATCACCTACAAGCAAATATTGAACTCGCGAGCTGGAAACAACCCCCGATTTTCTCTTGGTTACAGGAAAAAGGAAATATTAATTCCTTTGAAATGCACAAAACGTTCAATTGCGGTATCGGTATGGTTATCTCCGTAGGTCAGAACGACGCGGAAAAAGCGATAGACATTTTAGATGAAAAACAAGCGAACGCATCGTTAATAGGATACCTCTCAGAAAGATCGACGGCAGAAGCTATCCAACTGATAGAATAATCAATAAAGAAATGCCTAGCCTATAATGCAAGAATTTTTCAATATAGTTGTTCTGATATCTGGCAAAGGGACTAATCTCCAGGCTCTAATAGACGCAAGTCATAGATCGAACTATAAAATTAGCGCCGTAATATCCGATAAAGCGAAAGCTATTGGCTTGAATAGAGCAAAGATATCTGGGATAGATACCTACGTAATTGAGCAGGGATCATTTGACTCAAAGCTTGAATTTGAAGAATCACTCGCCACCCGAATATCTGAAATTAATCCACAGTTAATTGTATTAGCTGGATTTATGAAAGTCCTTGGCCCCCAATTTGTAAAATTATTCCGCGGGAAGATAATTAACATTCATCCTTCTCTATTGCCAGAATATCCCGGTCTGAACACCCATCAACGTGTCTTAAAAGATAAAAAGAAAATTCATGGAGTGTCTGTTCACCTCGTAACAGAAGACTTAGATAGTGGTCCTATCATCGCTCAAAATTCGGTCCATGTATTACCCAATGACACAGTAGAATCTTTAGCTAAGAGAGTCCTCGAAAGAGAACATATAATCTATCCAAAAGTTGTGGAATCCTTAGCAATCGGCAAAATTCAGCTAAGTGATTATGACATTTAACTCAACCAGGGAACTACCAATTGTATGGAGGATAGTCGGAGAATTATCGCCTTATTTAGTAGTCTTTTTGCTTATCCTCTCGCAACCCTCTGTAGGCCGAGAGTTAAATACATACTCCATTGACTACAAGGCAAGCGCCGGTTTAGCGACCGCATCTGCAACCCGCTCGTTCCTGAAAAGCACAACTAACTCTTATGAATTATTAAATACCATCGAAGTTTCAGCTGCAGCTCAATCCATCATGAATATGACAGAAAAGAGCAGAATAACCCTTTCAGACAGTCAACAGTTAATCCCCCTCTCCTATAGCATGAGACAAACCGGTTATAGAGACAAGTCAGAAAATATAGAATTTGACTGGGTCCAATCTATCGCAACAATCTCGACAGCAGAACAGTCGCAGACGGTAAGAATTGAAAAAGAAATCTTCGATAAATTGAGTCATCAACTTAATATCCACAGCAACATAAAAAAAACCACAAACAAAATCTCTTTCAACATCATTGACGAATCAGGGATTCAGGAATATCAGTATAGTGTTTTGGGATATGAGGATATCGAAACTCCTCTTGGACAATTTCCCAGTATAAAAATTGAGAGAAACCTTCCTAAAAGTTCTTCGCGGTCAGTAGTATTTTGGCTTTCATCTGAATGGGAAGGCATTCTTCTAAAAATGGATCAGATGATCAACGGCGCAATCACCGTAACCCTCGAAATACAGGAAGGGCAGGTTAATGGAAAATCAATAACAGGCAGATGAACATTAGGCAGAGCGAAGTTTTGTCCTTTTAATCAGAGAGCTCTGAATTAATTGTCGTCTCATGACTATTGTCGTTAAGTATCTTACACTCCTTTATATTTTGTTTTTTCAATAGTTGGTATTTACGCATTTTTTCAACCAAAGTAGTTCGACGGATATGCAATCTCTGCGCTGCTCTAGCAACTACACCATCACTATAATTAAGAGCCTGCGAAATCAAATCTTTTTCCAAATTAGTAAGATAGGCTTTAAGGTCAATTCCATTTAACGGCAGCATCGTCTGATCTAAGCCGTCATGCGCATTTAATTCAGACCCAGAAACAGATGTCAGATTCGCTTCTGGATATAAAAATTCATCTGCCGGCCTCCCTCTTTCGTCTGAATTTCTAAACTTTTCAGGTAAGTCATTAACTCCTACAATGCCATGAGGATAAAGAATAGCCATTCGCTCGACTAAATTGGCTAACTCTCTTACATTACCCAGCCATGGATGACGACTCAAAGATTTTATGGCGCTGGAATTAAAACGAATGGAACCTTTTTTTTCTGACTCAAGTATTGTAATCAATTCATTGAGGAGTAACGGTACATCCTCCGGCCTGCTCCGTAATGACGGCATTTCAATAGGAAAAACATTTAAACGGTAATATAAATCTTGTCGAAAATTACCGTCTCTTATCATTTGCTCCAAGTCTTTATGAGTCGCTGCTATTATCCTCACATCAGTTAGAATTGTTTCAACACCACCGACTCTTTCGAAACTTCTCTCCTGCAGTACTCTGAGTATTTTAACCTGCATGTTTAGAGGCATGTCTCCGATTTCATCAAGAAATAAAGTACCCCCATCAGCAAGTTCAAAACGGCCAATGCGTGTTGAAATAGCACCAGTGAATGCGCCCTTTTCATGCCCAAACAATTCACTTTCCAAAAGTTCATTCGGAATTGCTCCGCAATTTATTGGAATAAATGGTTTTTCTGCACGATTAGAATTTATGTGTAAGTTCCTAGCAACAACCTCTTTTCCGGTACCCGACTCTCCAGTAATCAATACACTGACTTCTGTATTGGCAACCTGACCCATCATGCCTCTAACTTCTTGAATAGCATTGCTTTCCCCAACTAGACCCGGAAACACATCGCTGCTTCTAAGCCCATCAACATCTCGCAAACGGTTGTGATGATCATAAAAAAGCTTGGATTTGTGTAATGCATCTAGTAAAGATTGATAACTTAAGTTGCGATCTAGGAAAGCTGTAATACTGGTAGTAAGTTGCGAAGTCAAAGAATCTGATAATCTTTCCCTTCCTAAAATCACAAACGGAATACATGCTTCCCGCTCATGAATATCTGATAGCAGATTTTCAAGCCTTATTGAGTCCAAAGACCCTATTATAGCTACAGCTATTTTAGAGCTGGCCTTTATATTCTCTTCTACATGTTTAGACCAATTCGAAGAAGATGCAGGCACCGTGTCCTCTCCTAAGAAAGCCAGGACAGTCTCTAAATCATGACGATATCTAGCATCGTCTTCAATTACTAATACCTTTGATTCATCTACCATAAAGATATTGCTTCTCTAGTCGCTATAATCTTTGCTCATAATTAATTGTATACGAAAAAGCGCTCTAAGTTCGGTGAAATTGATAATTTAGCCAGGCCTGATGAGGCCTAAGCCATTCAAAAAATTTTTTAGTTCGCAGAGATTGAGGGTACTTTTCATAAAAATTTAAGTGATGGCATTCGCTCCAAGAGTTCGCGTACTAAATATGATGAAATCAAAGCAGAACAAAAAACAACTCAGATCTAAGCGCATTGAAAAGCTAAGCCGAGACATAGGAGCAGATGCATCTAAGTTAGAACTAGAAATCAATCAGCTTTCTTCAATTGACGTCTCAAGGATGATGAATATCCATAACCGCTTATCGTCAGACTCTTATGAGATCGATGCAAAGAAAACCTCTGAAAAATTATTCTCTTTTGAGCAAAAACTCAATAGGAAATAAACAAATAGAATATCTTTTTTCTCCAAACGGTCTGCTAATCATATTACACGAGTTATTAGCTTACCCACTTAAGGCTAGGCACTAATTCTGACAACCGCCCAAGGTCATCAGGCCTATCTACGTCCCAAAGAGGCTCCAGGCAAACATAATCAATCCCAATATTTTTTGCTTTCTGAATAGTTTTTTCCAAAACCTCATTTGTCCCCCAGTTAATATCTTGAAACAATTCTGGATAAGATTTATTTACACCAATTAGTACGTAACCGCCATCCTCCGCAGGACCAAGCACTAACTTAGCCCCATCACTCAGTAAACGCAGAGCATTGTTGAGATAGTCATAGGTCATCGCCGGACAGTCAGAACCTAATAGCAAAGCACATTCTGAGTCTTTTGAAACAAGAGATTTATTAATAGCAAAATTCATCTTTTCACCCAAATCTCCCTCTATCTGCTCATTTATCTTGAAACTCCCAGGTAAATCTAAGACAAATTCATTCTCTTTAGCCGAGTCAGTGTCCAGCCACAATTGAACTTGTGCTAGCCCACTCTCATCAAGTAGACCAGCAACACGTTTAAACATTGCTTCATAAAGAGCTAAAATTTCCGTCTCTGGCAGAGCATCTCTAAGTCTAGTTTTTACCTTTCCAAGAACAGGCAATCTTGCAAATAGCAACATATCAATATTGGAATATTTATAAGCAACATGTGATTTTTCTATGGAACCTTCTTCTATTTTCTTAGGATAATATTTTGTCACAAGTTTATCAGGCGAAACTCCAAGCCAATAAAGTAAACGCAAATACCACATAAACACGATTGTCCGGCAAATCCCCTCTTGTTCCCATCTTCTTGTAGCTGTCAGAGTCTCGATTCTTAGCTCAATTGGAGCTGTCTGAACCCTGAGAATTTTTGAAATAGCGACGTCTTCCATTATAGGAATGGAAGGAAACCCTCCAACGTTATTGAACAATCCAGAACTAATGAACAAAGTCTGGTCTCCAGTGCAAATCTTTGTAATTCTAGATCGCAGCATCATAAAGAAGCTAACTAGCGTAAATGCTGGCGACGAGTTGTCAAACGTTAGCCTAAACCAACCCCAAAAGTAATTGAGGCTGTCCGTTTTTTCTACCATCTGACTTATGGCTTGGGATGAAATTTGGCTATCAGCATGCAGAAAAACCAAGATCTTTCCTCTTGAATGTTCCGCTCCAAAATTCATTTGATGTGCCCTTCCAGGCCTAGTCACAAGAAATTTATCTACCCGAGGTTTAGCTATTTCGGGGGATCGATCTGAAGAACCTCCATCAACTACAATAATTTCACAGTTATCTTCACGAAGTATTTGTAGTGAATTTAAACTAGATTCAAGAATTTTTTCCTCATCTAAAACCGGAATAATTATGGAAACATGCTTCATACTCTCTAATTTTTTAACGCTCCGGAGCAACTGCTACCCTGTCCAGCCGTGCATCCGAAGCAATGCTGTCCAACCCTAATTTCATTACCGAGTAGATCAAGATTCGTTAAATCTGATATGTGTATTTTTCTTTTACCATTTTTAACCAAATCTAAACCTAACATTTGATTAAAGTCGCAATCATAAACATAACCTTGATAATCTACGCTCAACAAGTTTTTACACATTACTGTACCCAAGTTTTCTTGCTGGAAGCTATTTTTTAATTTTGACATATACTCGTCATACAGACCTTTCGCTAAAAGCATGCCCCCAAAACGACTAATAGGCATATTAGTTATAGTAAGTAAATTGTTGAATACTATTCCATATTGTTCATACAGTTCCGACTTATATTGTCTTTCAAGGCTTGATTGCTCGGGAGGCAAGTTAATGCCGTCTGGATTAAAAACTAAATTCAATTTCTTATCTGAGTGAGTACCATACCCCAATGAGTTTAAGTTCTGCAGTGCGCGTATGCTCTCTAAAAAAACTCCTCTTCCTCTTTGTTTGTCTACGTTTTCTTCAGAATAGCAAGGTAGAGATGCTGTAATGGTTACTTGGTATTCTGCCAAAAACCTTGATAAATCTTCGAACCCTGGCTCAAGCAAAACGGTCAGATTACATCTATCTATGACCTCGACTTCCGAGCTCCTTGCTTTTTCTACTAGGTATTTAAAGTTAGGATTTAACTCAGGGGCACCGCCCGTAAGATCAAGTACTTTAATAGGGTTACGAAAAATAAACTCCAACACAGCATTCACATCTTCATAACTCATCTGCTCTAGTCTTGTTGGTCCGGCATTAACGTGACAGTGCGTACAACTTAGATTGCATTTGTAGCCTAAGTTGACTTGCAAAATCTCAAGGGAATCTCTTTTTAATTTTGGAAACCCTGTACCTGCAAGTAGTGGTTTTGTATCAAGCATAAATGAATACCGAATTTATTTTTCGAAAAACCATAACTCCATAAAAGGTGTTTACATTATCAAACAGTATTGGAAAATATATTAACAGTTTTTTTTAAAATTAAGTGAGTAAATATTGAATTATTGAAACTCTTGGTTTTTAATACGCGGCCGATATAGCTAGTAGCTAATCATCACTAAAACTGGATTTAGATGTAGACCCGTGTGAATTCTAAGAACTATTATATTGTCGCTAAATCTCCCGACGACCCAAGCCTGCAGGTAAAAATTTCTGGCCCCTATCTAACTCAGAAAGCTGCGGTAGCGGATTTAACAGAAGCGATTAACGAAGCTAAGGCTCTTGATTCTAGCGCTAAGGCTTATAATTATGAAATATCATATCTTGAAAGCCAAAAACCAGGCATTCTCCAGCATATGGCAGCAAGTGCAAGCTAGTAAATCTCTCATCTAATATCTATAAACTCAACCTTAAGGTATAAACATCGTATGAGAGAATATTGGCACGCAAATTTTTTAAGTTAGTATTTGATCGCTGGACTATTTTGTCTAACTAAAAAACCTCAATCCTTTACGATTAGAGGCCTTAATTTATCGTTGAACTTTACCTCGCCTTCAATAGCATATGCCTCATGATTCTCTTCGATATCTTTTAAATCATACAAATAGTTAACCATCGTTCCCCACGATTGATATAACCCTTTATCGCTCATATCAGCGCCCACATTTAATTGGTAAATTGATGCACCATTACCCAAATGGAACCGAGCAACGGGATCCAACGGATATTTTCCTTTTTTTAGCTGAATCAAGTAGTTGCAAGCGGCTTTTTTTATAAGCTCGCGATTACTCTCAAGCTCATCCTCAGATTTACGCACCTTATTTAATTCTGTCTTCAAAAGATCAAGCCCAGCTAGCTCTTCAACCTTTACAGAACCAAGCCATTTATGAAAGCCTGGGATGGGGGAAAGAGTCACAAAGGTTTTTATGGAGGGATACTCCATTTGCAATTCTTGTACTACTTGTTTGATCAAGAAGTTCCCAAACGAAATATTTTTCAATCCAGGCTGGCAATTACTAATTCCATAAAATGTAGCCGTAGTGTATTCGAGGTCGACCTCCTTATTTGATGATTCATCACCGAGGATCGAGTCAATTGAGCTTGGCACCTGTACACTTAATGCAACCTCGACAAATATTAGGGGTTCATCTCTTAATGCCGGGTGGAAAAAAGCAAAGCAGCGCCGATTAGGTGGATCTATGCGACTCCGAAGATCGTCCCAATCTTTAATTTCATGAACTGCCTCATATTTAATAATACGCTCAAGAATTGCTGCCGATGTAGACCAATCAATTGTTTGCAAAACCAAAAAACCCCGACCAAACCATGATGTGAATAATCTTATAAAGTCTTCATCAACAGATTTAAGCTTCTCGTCAGCAGCAAGAAACCTCAGTAGATCTGTTCTCATTTCAACCAGATCATGAGCCGCATCTGGCGTGGAATTTAGGCGTCGCAGTAGTTCCTGACGTCGAGGCTCAGACATTTTTGAGAGTTGATTAAGGTTTGCACTGGATGGATCTTCATCATATCGCTTGAATGCTTGCCTAATCATATCTCTATCAGCATTAAAATCTTTTTCTAAATATTTGAAAAAATTCAGTTTTTCATCAGGACTCATGACGGAGTATTGGTCCAAAAGCTGCCTTGCTGTAACTATTCCAGAGACTTCACCCACTGTACCCATTAACTTGACTAACAACCCATCAACCGTTTCTTCTTCGGATCCGTCAAAAAAGCGTCTTTGGCGACTAACCAAATTGCTCAAAAAGTCTTGAAAACGTTTAAATGCCATATAGGGCCACACTCACTCAATGCATCAAGGTTTAATTCTAGAACAAAATTAATTTAATATAATATATGCGCTTATATATCCATATATCTGATTATTATAGATAAAAATAGATTTAGTTCCTAAACATTCTTAAACGAAGCACGAAACACCAATCGCTTAAACCTAAAAGGGGGCATCGTAATCTAATTCTAGTTCTTTACGGTAATCGCTTTCGAGACAATTAATCATGTATAATCCCGCACTAAAAATAGAGATTTTCCAAATTTATCAGTTAGATAAGTTTTTTTATTTAGGTAGAAACTATGACCCCTGGAGAAAAATTTAGGCTTGCCTTGAGTGAGAACAAACCACTTCAAGTTGTGGGTACTATAAACGCCTACTGCGCAATGCTGGCAGAATCCGCTGGCCATCATGCCATCTATCTTTCTGGCGGCGGGGTTGCCAACGCTTCTTTCGGCCTCCCAGACCTAGGAATAACGACCCTGGCGGATGTGACTGAAGATGTGCAAAGAATCTGTAACGCAACTGATCTTCCTCTTTTAGTCGATATTGATACTGGATGGGGCGGAGCCTTTAATATCAGTCGGACAATCAAGAGTATCGAAAAAGCTGGAGCAGCAGGCGTTCATATAGAAGATCAGGTCTCGCAAAAACGCTGTGGCCATCGTCCCAATAAATCAATCGTATCAAAATCTGAAATGATAGATCGAATCAAAGCTGCCGTAGATGGAAAAAAAGACAGCAAATTTATAGTGATGGCCCGTACTGATGCGCTAGCTGTCGAAGGAATTGACGCAGCTCTCGACAGAGCCGTGGGATGCGTAGAAGCCGGCGCTGACGCTATTTTTCCGGAAGCTGTTTTGGATTTGGAGCAGTATAAACTATTTACCGAGACAATAGACGTACCTGTACTGGCGAATATAACTGAATTTGGAAAGACACCACTATACACGCGTGATCAGCTTCGAGATGCTGGTGTATCAATCGTCCTTTACCCCTTAAGCGCTTTCCGCGCCATGAGCAAAGCCGCACTGAATGTTTATCAGACGATTGCTAACAAAGGTAGCCAAACCGAAGCTGTTAACCTAATGCAGACTAGGGATGAACTTTATGAAACTCTTAATTACCATTCTTATGAAAAAAAATTGGACAAACTCTTCTCTGATACGAGCGTCGACTAAACTTCTATTTTTGATTTGAAAAAAACTTTGAGGTCCTTGTGAATAAAAACACGATTAACGGTGCAGGTCTTCGCGGTCAAGTTGCTGGTCAAACTTCGCTTTGTACCGTAGGGAAAACAGGATCTGGACTGACTTACAGAGGGCACGATATATCAACCCTTGCCGAGAAAGCGAAATTCGAGGAGGTCGCTTATCTTTTGCTTTACGAAGAATTACCAAATCAAGAGCAACTGGATAATTTTGTCAGTAAAATTATTTCACTAAGAAACTTACCACAAGAATTAAAAGATACGCTCGAAAAAATACCGGCTGCCACTCATCCTATGGATGTTCTGCGAACCGGATGCTCAATGTTGGGTAACTTAGAGCCTGAAATGTCTTTCGATCAACAATTTGACACTGCCGTTCGTTTATTGGCTGCGTTACCATCAGTCATCTGTTACTGGTATTGTTTTTCCCATCTAGGAAAGCGAATTTCAACCTCTGTAGACAACCCCTCTGTCGGGGGGCATTTTCTCGAAATGTTACTGGGAGAAAAACCAAATCAATTAGCTTCTCAAGTTATGAATGTGTCGCTAATTCTTTACGCTGAACACGAATTTAACGCATCTACTTTTACCGCAAGAGTCTGTGCATCAACTTTATCAGATATGCATAGTTGCATTACCGGCGCGATAGGTAGCCTGAGAGGCAATCTTCACGGTGGTGCTAATGAAGCAGCAATGGAAATGATCCAAGGCTGGCAGTCACCAGATGAGGCAGAACAAGAAATCCTTAAAATGTTAGATCAAAAAAAGAAGATCATGGGTTTTGGACATGCGATCTATGAAAAATCTGATCCACGTAACGCTATTATAAAAAAATGGGCTGAAAAACTTGCTGAAGCGACAGGAGACACCATACTTTATCCTGTATCACTCCGTTGTGAAGAAGTTATGTGGAGAGAAAAGCAGCTATTTTGCAATGCAGATTTTTTCCATGCTAGTGCGTATCATTTAATGGATATACCAACAAAACTCTTCACTCCAATTTTTGTCATGTCAAGAATTACAGGTTGGACAGCACACATAATAGAACAGCGAGCAAATAATCGCATTATTAGACCAAGTGCTGAATATACCGGGCCAAATGAGTCCAAGTGGTTGGACATCAATTCACGATAAAGCAATTTAGAAATTTAAAGTAGGATAATAACTTGTCAACAAATGTAGATTTAAATAACCGACCTGAGCCAGATCAGGTACTTGTCGACATAGCAAATTATGTTTGCGATTACGATATAAATTCAATCGAAGCATACGATACTGCCAGGAATTGTCTCATGGATACCCTTGGTTGTGGCATCCTTGCGCTGAGCTTTCCTGAGTGCACAAAATTATTGGGTCCGCTAGTTGAGGGAACTACAGTTCCTAATGGAGCTCGCGTTCCTGGTACGCATCACAAGTTAGATCCAATAAAGGCAGCCTGGGATATAGGCTGCATCATAAGGTGGTTGGATTTCAACGACACATGGCTCGCCGCAGAGTGGGGACATCCTTCCGATAATTTGGGGGCAATACTCGGTGTGGCCGATTACCTCTCTCAAGTTAGGGTAAATAAGGGTCAAGATCCATTAATAATGCGCGACGTCCTCACCGCTATGATTAAGGCTCATGAAATTCAGGGAGTTCTTGCGCTTGAGAACAGTTTCAATCGAGTTGGACTTTGCCATGTCCTATTAGTCAGAGTGGCCTCCACGGCTGTTGTCACAAAACTTATGGGTGGTTCTAAGCGTCAGATTATCGATGCACTTTCGCAAGCATGGCTTGACGGATCAAGTTTAAGAACATACCGTCATGCCCCAAATGCGGGTCCCAGAAAATCATGGGCAGCAGGTGATGCTACTTCTCGCGCAGTCCGTCTTGCTGATTTAACGTTAAAAGGAGAAATCGGGTATCCAAGCGTCCTGACTACACCTACATGGGGATTTTATGACGTGGCCTTTAAGGGGAAAAACTTTAAGTTATCTCAAGATTATGGCTCTTATGTTATGGAGAATATTTTATTCAAGATTTCGTTCCCCGCAGAATTTCATTCGCAGACAGCTGCTGAAGCTGCAGTGAAACTTCATCCGATCGTCAAAGACCGCCTATCCGATATAAAATCAATTAAAATTAAAACTCACGAATCTGCGATTCGTATCATCAGCAAAGTCGGCCCACTTAATAACCCAGCCGATAGAGATCACTGTTTACAATACATGATAGCCGTGCCTTTAGCTTTCGGTAATCTAACAGCAGAACATTATGAGGATGAATTTCATCATAGCAATCCTATTATAGATGCTCTTCGCGAAAAAATGATGGTCGAAGAGGAGCCAAGGTATACAACTGAATATTTAGAATCGGAGAAACGCAGTATAGCAAATTCGTTACAGGTATTTTTTAAAGACGGCAGTGTAACCGACGAAATTGAAATTAACTATCCAGTAGGCCATAGAAGGCGAAGAGAAGAAGGAATACCGTTACTGGAAGAAAAATTCATGACGAATTTACTTACTGTCTTCACGAAAGATCGATGCAAAGCAATCTATGATCTATGTAAGGATCAGGAAAAACTTGAGAATACCCGAGTAAACGATTTCATGGATTTATTCATACCTTAAGTAACCCTTATGTTTGATTCCTTAAGCATTCTTTAATCACTTGAGTCGCTTGATCTATTTGAGAGGGTATTAACTTTAAATCCTGATTAGCAGAGTAATCTTTCTATTTCACTTGAATTTCTCTGCAAAGCCCCCACTTCTTGAACTAAGAGAAAGATCTATATTGATTTTCTTGAAACGCTCGAAGTTTCTAGCAGCTATTCCTTGATGAAGATAATTTCGAGTATTTTGATCAGGGTGCTTCTGGCCTTTAACAGTTAACGTCCGATGCTCGCTCTTT
>CACJAW010000032.1 GCA_902591495.1 uncultured Pseudohongiella sp. | reverse complement strand
GATCTGATCATTAAGCTCGGATAAGCTCAAATCATCAATAACTATGGGGTCTTCCTGGGCAAACACACTTGTGAGAAATAAAACGCCTACAACCGTGACTAAAATTGCTTTGTCTACCCTCGTCAAGCTCTATCTCCTCACGCGATCGTTAATCATCTGACCCATTCGCTGCTCTGTGTTCAGCCTCTCGCACACGTGCACCCATTAGGGTCGCAGACATTGCATAATTACCCTCGTGACACGCATATTCGTAGGGCACCTGATCCGACTTAGGCCAAACCATCTCTCCGCCATATCTGTCAGCATAATCTGCGTCCTCAACAGTAAAACCGTATATCAAACCTCCTCCTGGCTCTGGCGAAAATCGCTCTACAACCCGTCGCTGGGCAGGCTGGTACGGCTGATCCATAAAGTTAATAGTCTCGACAACCAATGTATCTCCCTCCCAGCGACCTACGGAATCGCCATCAAAGGTGGAAAGTACTTCGGACTGATGCTCATCATCTATTCGAATAATGCGGGCCCAATGCATCCACTCGATATACAGCATTAAGTATTCTTCAGTTTGAACAATGGTCTTTAAATTATTGTAAACGCGAGGAGTTATCGGAATAGTAGCGGGCTGGTGATAGATGCACCTCACCGCCAAAGTCTGATTTTCTGGTCCATCATAGGGCTGATCGCCAGTCTCGAGCCACCAGGCTCCATCCCGCTCTGGCCAGGCGAATTTCGGAGCAGCATCTGCTTTTTGCTGACCCTCAGCAGTCCGCGGTGGCATCCGCCCATTTTCCGGATAGGTGAGAATTGAGGTGCGATACTCCCCATCAATGACAAAGCCATCGTTACCCCGATCAAACCAAAAATCGTTATACGAACCAATATTTCCACCCTCTTCTGGCGCTTCCCGATTTGGGTCGCTTGACTCAGCGTCACGAGCCCGAATACCCATTTCTCGCTCTCTTAATGCATTCACCTCGTCCTCATTTAGTGACTGCCTAGAACCAAACGAGGTGGGTCTCTCAAACGGAGTGAGTGTCGAGATATCATAGTGACCACTGAAATCAGGCTTTCCAGATGGTGTACGAGGATGTTCCTCTTGTGCTTGGCTGAAAGCTCCAAGAAAAATAAACGGGACCGATAATATGAGCATTTCTCGTTTCATGTGATCTCCAAAGCAAATGACAGATGAGGTTTTACCAAGTCACTCGGGCAGAATTTTCAAACCTACTATAGCTATCTTTTGATTTTAATCAAAGACTATTGGTTCTTAATCACGGATCATTCTATTAACAAGTCTCATGGACTCAGCGTAATTAAAACTCAAAATTTGCTTCAACCTGGGAGGAGATGGCACGCCCGGAGAGATTCGAACTCCCGACCAACTGGTTCGAAGCCAGTTACTCTATCCAGCTGAGCTACGGGCGCATGATTAATCAATTCCATCGGAAAGATTATAGCTAGACTGGCGGCTCCAGTCACTTCACTTAACCAGATTACTGAATCTATGAGAGATCTTAGTATTGTCTTAATTAATCAAGCAAAGAAATTCAATATCCGATAATTGAATTTCTTTGCTTTACATTATCAGCAGTTACAGCCGAATGAATGCCAAACTATTATTTGGGTTCATCGGAATGACTAGTTGGTTTTGTGTTGAGTCGTAACACATAGAGGCAGCGCTGGGTATTCCTCGAGCAATAATTTGAGCATTACCCCTCGAATTAATCCTGGTTACGCTGCCAAAACGGACACTGCTCACGTACTTCACGCCATTACCAGTAACAACCACTCCGTCGTTACCCCCTTCAATGGCTGCTTCCTGTTTGACCACTTCACCATCGGGGTTGTAGGTGATAACGGCTGAATCTCCAATATTTACGACTACTATGTTCCCATCGTTATCCATAGCTACACCATTGGGACTATTAAGAGGGGCTCCCTCAGCAAATACCGACACGTCACCATCAGCTGTAATTTCATAGATTATGCCCTGAGGTGTATCTGATAAATAAGTAGTGCCATCATCGGTTCCGGCAATACCATTAATGAAACCTTCTCCAGGAATTGCCACCGCATCTATCGGAGCGCCTGTAAGAAGATCAAATGACCTAACTTCTCGCGAACCATTATCTGCTGTGTATAGAACACCGTTCGCTATTGCACTACCAATTGGATCACGAAGCTCTAGACCATCCCGATTGGCCCCTATCCATTTCGATGTATGGACGCTCCCATCTGGATTAATCAGTGAGACATACCCGTCATCGGAACCACCATCGTTGCCTCTATTCATAGCTAAAATCAAATTTCTTTCCGGGTCAAAAGTGCAGCTCTCTGTAAAATGAAAGCTACCGAATACTTTGACATTTGCACTCATCGCAACAAAGTTCCCTGCCTGATTAGCAGCGCCCAGAGGACCCCCGACAGAAAATTCTTGCGCACTTGATGTTGTGCAAAACCCAGCCATGGAAAAAGCGACGGCTGATAAAAAAAGTTTATTATTCTTAATCATCTATTGAACTCCATAAAAATAAAAATAGTGTCTTGATCAAATAATAAGAAAATGTGGAAAGGATTAAAATAACAAATTCCGATCGCAGAAATCAAAATAAGGGTGCGGGGTAGCTACCAACGACCAGGCAACCACCCCGCGGGAGAAAACACATAATTCAAACTTACATGATCTTGGTAGATCGTAAATCTGCTATGTTGAGTGCAAATAAGAAAATTGTAGTTCATGAAAGACTATGAAGTTCTCAAAGCACTGATAATAATGATAATCATTCTCATTTAATTAGTCAAGAAATATTTGTAATTTCATTAATGACTAAACGGCAGACAAGTTAACACGTTGGACCCCACCAACTTAGGAGACCCTTACCTTGCTGTCTCCTCTCAGAGCTATTTTGTCCTTTAACCTTTTTGAGTAAATTACCACCCCAGTGAGCGCCATCGCTGACATTGATAGACCGAGCAAAAACCATAGTATTTTGGTAGTGATGCCTCCGAAGTATCCGAAATGCAGCGGATCCGCAGCCTCTGAAATCCGGGTGTGCATATCGAGTTGCTCACCGACATAACTCCCGATTACATCCAGATTAGTGGGATCGATGTACACCCCATTTGCTCTAGCCCTAACCAAGGTCGCAGATAGGTCACCCTGAATTATTAGTGGTGATCTACGTGAGGCCGGGAGTAAGATTCGTCTAATCTCAAGACCTGGTAACTCGTTCAACGCATTACGCACTGCCAAATCCAGTTCTGTACCCGAAAATCCCATTGGAAGAATAGAGTCTCTGCTTACCACTTCAACTTCAGGTCCCGGAAAGGGAGGTGAATCGCCACCCAATTCTTCGATGAAATACCAAACACTGGATAGCGCGATAAGTGCAATAAACCAACTCGTCCAGAGTCCTACTAATCTATGTATGTCGCCAGACCAAATTCTTATTTTTTTATTGAATCGAGGTCGTTTAAAGAATCCCAACCAAAACTTTTTATAAACAATGAGCCCCGCTATCAACGATATTAGTAGGGGAAAGGCCATAGCGGTGACGATAGGCACGCCAGTCCTCTCGGGCATCATAAGATTACGATGCATGGATCTAAAAAATCTTTGTACACTATAAAACGTTGTAACCCCCTCGAAGTTACCGTCCACCGGTTCAGACCAAAGCCGCACATTCTCTTGCCACGGAGTAATGGCAAGTGTTTGTAAATTAAACCACGGATCAGCAAAGCGAAATATGCCAATAAGATCATAACCGGGATACTCACGTATTAGCCCGTCATACGCATCACCCCAAGCAATCTCCGATGACTCTACTAGCTCGCCAGCGCGCATCTCGGGGTTTATTAACCAGTCAACCTCTAAACTCAAGACCGCAAATGTGCCGGTAACAAGGATGAAAGTCATGAAAAGGGAGAACTTCAAACCCAACCAAGAATGGATGGTGTGTGAAACTCTATCAAGATTCTGTCTACTCACTGCATCAACCAAGAATTCAAGAAATCCTATTATAACCGGCTGAAGCTTTTGACAAAATTATCAAATTACCAAGATCAGAGTGATCAAGCAGAACCCAACAATTGCAGCCTGAAAATAAATCCCCATCAGTTTATTTCCTATATGATAATGATTCTCATTATCATATAGGAAATAAATAAAAGCAATCAATAAAGAGGCTAACCATCTAATTCTATTACCCCAAACGCGACTAGCTTTTCTATGATTTCCTTCCCCTCATCATTTGGGAGATCTAGAAAATGGTCTGCATCAAATGGGTTTCCCTCTAATATAAATCTCAAGCCCGCTTCAGCAGCAACGCTGAATTTCAGATCTCCACCCGCGCAAGCAACCACCGTCTGCTCTCCTTCAGACTTTATGGCAAACTGAAAATTTTTACGCAGACGATAGCTAGTGCCTGCTTCCATTCCAACAGAGCTTTGCATCAAGGCTCCCTTAAGATTCGGTTTGCGAGTTCTATAATATTCCTGCTTGAACATGTTAAACACATTGTCAAAGTCAGCTTCATTTGCAAATGTCTCAACCAACTTCCTAAAATCAGTCCGGGCGTTTGAATTATCGAAATCCTTTTTAGCAAAGCCAACCGGCAAGGATTCCCTAAATTCAGAATTATTCAATGCTACCTCAGACAACACCTCTAACATGAGATCTGCCCACTTTTTAACTAGCAAACCCACTGTTATGTGCAACGAAGGTTCACTTCCGACATTTGTCGCGTCATGCATATATCCCCGAGGAATATACAGACAGTCTCCTGGCTCCATTGTGAAATTAAGATTTAACTTGCCCGCTTCGTGTTCCGAAGAATCAAATGGTTCTCCTCTAAACGGTTTTTCAACAGCCTGCTGATACAGATTCCAGTTTTTCTTTCCATGAATCTGCAAAATAAAAACATCATGATCATCATAGTGAGTCTTGAAACCTTGGCTGTTTCTGGGAGTCAGATAAACATTAGTTTGAACTTTGCAGCTCAGCTCAAATTCTAGGTTACGACAAAAATTAGCAAGCTCATCAATTGCTAGATTAATTTGGGGGAAGATTATTGTTGCCCCACTCTGATAGTGCCGAACGACCGCACCCCGATCGATATTTCCACTCTTAAACGTAAAATTGGCTTTTGATATCGGAGGCTTGCTGCGGGCCATATCTATTGAGGCAGGAGGGAGTTCAGAGGTCGCTAGGAGGTGATCTAGCTTCTCGAGAGAAATTAAATCACCAAAATTTCTGCAGTTATTGTTCGGGGAAAGGAGCGGTTTTTTCTCATAGTAATCCCGCAGAAACTCATTCACCCCAAGCGGCTCAATGAGCTTACAAAGTAAATCGAAATTCTGTTCAAATTCTTTCAACACAAGGCCCAATAAGAGTCCGCACGTTAATTGCAAACACTACCGCGAAAGCTATTATTATAGCTTAAAGTCTTGGATATCATTTAACAAAGGTTAGCGGCCCATTTGAGCCAATGGGCCACTTAATTGCAGTAGACGCCTAAACTATCTCCCAGAACTATCGCCCGAATCTGAGTCACTGTCAGAGGCCGATCGATCACTGGAATCTGATTCCTCCGTCTGATCACTAGAATCCGAATCACTGCCTGAACGGCCAGAGCGATCGCTTGAATCAGAGTCACTGTCAGAGGCTGATCGATCACTGGAATCTGATTCCTCCGTCTGATCACTAGAATCCGAATCACTGCCTGAACGGCCAGAGCGATCACTTGAATCAGAGTCACTCTCAGTAGCCGCTCTATCGCTTGAATCCGTTCCCTCTTGCTGACCAGCCCATGTTCTGGCCGGAGAAATAAGACCAAGTAAAATACCCGAGGCTGTAGCCGAAACTCCTGTAATTACTCTGAGAAAAGATCGTCTTGTGACGGTTTTTGGATCAAGTGACTTCTTCATTTATATTACCCAGTGCTGATATCAAGTTAAACGAGAGATTCTTCTTTTGTATCATCCGACCGAATGGAACTCAAAAAGAATGATAATCATTCTCATATAATACAGCTTTAGCACTTTTCACGCAAACCTACTTAGACCAAAAACTTCTCTTGAATCATTAAAATTATCTAGAAGACGAGTAAATCCCACCCTACTAGGGAACCGACTCTCGCCAATCTCAATAAAGTCTACCGAGAGTCCAACTTGCAAGATTATTATCTTGATCGGAAACGATTACCTGAAGTGGCTCAGAAGTTACTTTTGGCGTGGCTAAACCAAATTCAACACCTTCAGGTAACGGCTTTACAGATATGAAGGTTGAATCAAACGACTCAAACCCTACCCTAAGCTGATCTTTTAAAGAGGTTTCTAACTTTGCCACCAACTCTCCTCCGGGAACAATCCTTCCATGAGAGAAAAATCTTATTTCTACCCCGCCTAAGTCTTGTCTTCCATGGCTTACCCAACGGTCTGGCACCGCTTCATAGTTGAACGCAAGATAACAAGCATAGACAACAATCAGCAAATTAATCCATCGCCACTTCCCCATCGAACGCCACCATGCTCCAAGAATTTTGATCACGTAATATCATCCTCGAGTGTGCAGCGAACCCAAAGTGAGCAAAACAAATTTTTAAAAATGACAGTCTTGTGCCTTATTAGTTTGAAGATAGTCAGTTAGCTCCATAAAAATTAGACCGAAAACCCACAATTTGGATTAAAGCAATCTAGTTAAAAATGTTAAGAATTCTGCTGTACTTGATAATAAACTGCTGCGCGTCACGGCGAGGGGCACCAAGTCCGCTCTGGTCAACTTCATTATAGACCAGGTAAAGACCGGCATTTGCTGATTGTAGCCATGCAAATCGAAGATTAGTGGCTATAACATCATCCCGCTCGTTATATTGAACCAGCGCTTGCAGCAAAATCCTTGGAGTAAAAGAGTAGGAAAGTCTCAACCTTGCCAGGTTTACATCAAAATCACCCCCTGGAACAGGCAAATCAATGTCACTGTTAATCCAAGAAAGCTCCGAGGTGAACTTGTCACCACTGCGAAAGCTCAAAGTAGGCTCAAGATTAACCCTATCGCCACCAAAGAACCCGCCGATATTGCCCCGTAGTCCTAAACTCAATGGTGCCCCAGGGTTGGTGTTCATCCTAAACGAGACTTCTTCATGCTCATATTCACCAACTGGCACTGTAACGCCGCGAACAATATCAAAAGGCTCTTTCACCCCTTCTTGAGTAAAGTTCAGAGCCGTCGAGAGTTCATGACCTGCTCTCCACTCCATCGCGTGGTCGAAGTGCAAATACCCCGTCTCTTGATAGCCATTAAAATCCCAGTATCCTCGGTAAGTGATATGAGGCGTCATTTCAAGAATCCCTAAGAAATTTTTTGGTCTTATTCTACGCTGGATGTAGCCGTCGTATTTTCTAAAACCCCGACGTTGCAGGAACCCCACCTCCGGATTAAACTCCTCCCCAACTTGTGAGTAACCAGCCCTAACTTGCCAATCGGGTGTGATATAAGTAGCTAAAACACCACCGGCGGTATCTCTCCCTGAAAGACCTGGTGTTTGAGTCCTCGCTGCCCACCCAGAGATTAAATACTCGTCCCCAATACCCCAGCGTCCATCGACGGCGTAAGTTCGATTGTAGTCTTGATTCTTGTCTTTTAATAAAGAGCCGTCTCCATCTCTCTCTACAACCATAAAACCAATGTTAGATCGGTTCGGTAAATTCTGGCTTACGCGTGCTACAGAGAAATCATTACCTGGCAAAATCCCGTCGATACCCTCGGTCCGCATTCCAATCAGACCAACATTTGTGTTTTCACCTACCTTCCCGGTAAGTCTTGCTCCTGCCTCAATAGGCAATTGTGCACCACCTGCACCAACTCCAATACGGCGACTAAAGAACAGCTCTACCTCTCGCGGAATACCGACTGCAAACTGACCGGCATTTTCAAGAAAAAATGGTCGCTTCTCCGGAAAAAATAGACTGAATCTATCCAAGTTTACTTGTAAGTCATCGGCTTCGACTTGAGCGAAGTCAGTATTGTATGTTACGTCCAGGGTAAGAGATGGCGTAACCAAGTATTTCAAATCCAATCCATATTCTTCGTTACTTTCGGAGCCCTGCGTTATCAACCCGCCTCTAGAAGTTGAACTCAGCGCATAAGGGGTCAGTTGAAGATTACGCTGTCTTGGCGGTCGAATGTCTTCCAGAAAACCAGCTTCAGACACACGGTATAAGTTAAATTGTCTTTCCAAAGGAGCCCAGTAGGCCTCCTCGTTATTGCGGCGAATATTCCGCTGAAAGTTAATTCCCCATGTCTGAACATCCTCACTTCCGTAACGCAGAGCAGAAAAAGGGATTTCCATCTCCGCAGTCCATCCGATATCAGAAATTTCAGCGGCGACTTCCCAGGTAGTGTCCCAGCTCACATTCACAGCACCGTTAGATCCTCGAAAAGTGGGACCAGTGGCTTCATTAACAATCTGAGCGTCGTATTCTAGGCCCGTGGGAGTGGTCCCAAAAATAAACCCATTCTGTCGATCAAGCAAGCCATCGATAATTACCTGAAAACTATCGGTATCAACTAATGGAGAATCCCTACGACTATCCGCAAATACAATGCCTTCCGGATTATCATCATACGCAACTACTCCTATATAAAGCGCTTCCTGAGAATAGCCAATAAAAACCTCTGTCAGTTGAGAGGAAGGCTGCCCGGCATTTGGGCGGACCTGAGAAAACCCACCAGTTGGTGTCACACTATCCCAACCAGGGTCATTTAGAACTTCACCATCAATTACTGGAGGCGTGTCCAAAGCAAAGGCACTTGTTGACGGTCGAACTTGCTGAGTCATCAGCTCTTGCGCTCGCAAAAGAGAGCCAGCTGCAAGCAAGTTACAAAAGATAAGCACTAGGAACCAAATTTTATAAGACTGCCCCTGCACAATGACCCTCTAAGATATTTTTATTACTAGGTTTTAACTGCGACGAAATGGATCTAAAGATTTGAAAGCTAGAAGGGAGTTAAACATATTAGATTAATAGCTGACCTGTCACCTAGTCCAACGACATCTCTGGTTGTTTAGAATCTACATAGATGACTTCACAGCGATGCCTTGCATCTCAAAACGCGCGTCAAATAACAAATTACCCGCACCTATAAATGCTCGAGCCGGGAAATTACCATTAAAATACGTTCTATACACACTGTTGAATGCGGCGTAATGAGACACATCGGAACAGTAAATGGTGACGCTGACAAGGTCATCCAGAGTCATACCTGCCTCAGCAAGAGTAGCTTTGAATTGTTCCATTATAAGACGTGTTTCTTCTTCTGGTGTCCCGGGAACCTCGCCATCAATAAGCCCGAGCATGCCAGATAAGTAAAGCGTGTTGCCCTCCATGACAGCCCCACTAAAAGGCGCGCCATTACCTTCGCTAGAACTCGGGTTTACGTATGATCTACTTTGCCCTATAGCACTTACCGAAATAAGGAGCCAACAAAAAGTTATGATGTATTTAATTCCAATAAGTCGACGCATGTTTTTACCTTTTCTCAATTATGTTAAGTTATTCTCAAAGAACACTAGACTTCACAAGTATCAACTCTTAGTAAAAATTGAAAATGAATTAATACTCCGTTGCGTTTTGACCAATCTCCAAATTAATGGCTTCTGACTACCTTCCTTGAACGACCTCATTGCGCAAGACCCCAACGTTTTCAATTTCTACTTCATAGGTATCACCGGGAACCATCGCACGTGTGCTACCCATTGTGCCAGACCAAATCATATCACCCGGCTCTAAAACAAAATATTGAGAGATATAGCTAACCATCTCTTCCATTCCAAAAATCATATCGGAGCTGTTCTGACCCTGAACAACCTCCCCATTATGCCGACCAGTAATCTGTAAGTTATTATAGTCCGCTCCTCGAACTAACTCTGGCCCGACCGCATTGAAACCTTTTGACCCTTTTGCTCGAACCCATTGAATATCGCCACTTTGCCAGGCTCGTTCACTCACATCATTGCCAGCAGTGACGCCGAAGATATATTCATGAGCTTCATCAACTGTTACGTTTTCCGCACGCTTCCCAATCACCACAGCCATCTCAGCTTCATAATGTAAATTTTCAGATTCCGCCGGTCTAACTATGGCGTCCTCTGGACCAACAATTGAACTTGCCGGAACAATAAACAAGCCTGGATACTCTGCAGGCTCTCCAGTGATGTGGCTACGAAAGTTTAAGGCTGTCATGAAAACTAATTTAGGATCTACCGGCGCCTCCATTCTTAATTCATCACGCATAAATTTCGTGCCAGTATGCTCCATCGTCTCATAAGGTGCCCCTGCTAATTGATAAACCTCGTCACCATGAACCATACCCCAATGAATCTCACCGTCCCCTTGCGAATAACGAACAAATCTCTCTAATTCCTGCGCCCCAGAAAAGCTACTAAAGAGACCAAAAACGGCAATCGATGCGCATAAACTTAAAAGTTTCATATAAGACTCCAAAAAGTTTTAAAACCAAATTCTATTAAACTGATCTAAATTCAACGTTCGCGCCTATCTCCTCTCGGGTAGTTCGCGTCTTGTTTGCGGCAACATCAACATCTTCATACCCAAAACTAATACCGAACAATATTCGTGTATCGTCTTTTATCTGAAAGGCTTCTCTTACCAGTTCAGGGTAGTTCCTCATGGTGCCCATAGGACAACTATGCAAACCAAAACTTACCATCGTCAACATTAGAGTCTGAGCCCACATACCTACATCTATGGCTACCGTGGTTCCGAAGGCTGGATTCATTCCTATGAACGCTATATACGGGGCATCAAAAAATTCGAAATTTCTAAGCGACGCCCGCATTCGTCCTTCCTTATCATCGCGACCAATATCCATTGACGAGTATAATGCCACCGCACAATCGACCTGTCTTTTCCTGTATTCATTTTCAAAAGTACTTCTGTAAGGATAGTCTGGATTGGCCTCAACACCGGACGTTACGTTCTCAACCATCTTTCGCTTAAGCTCATCTTTCAATTCTCCGGATGCCACGTATACCTTCCAAGGCTGCACATTACAATTTGATGGTGCTTTTTGGGCAATCTCAAATATTCGGTTCAAGACTTCCTGAGGAACCTCTTTATTTAAAAAACCTCTCACGGAGCGACGCTCGTATATCGCATCAACAAGACCCATGCCAGGATCGTTTGCTTGGACTTCATCTTTAATTTCTTCGACTCGCATAATACTCACTTCTATTCCTAGCTATTTTCGTTAAAACCAGAATCACTAACTTAAAATTCTGCCCCCATCCACATCAACCGTTGTCCCAGTCACAAAATTATTATTCATCGCAAATATCAGGCCTTCCGCGACCTCTCCCGCTGTGCCGCCCCGTTTGATGAGGTGACCCGAGGTCATCGCCCGGAGACGTTCTTCTTTCTCGTCCCCCAGATGGTCAAACATTGCTGTATCAATCGTTCCCGGAGACACAACGTTCACTCGGATCGGAGCAAGCTCCACTGCCAAGCAGCGCACCATATTTTCAACAGAACCACCCACACAGCTCAGCGCAGACGTATTTGGAGTAATTTTACGTGCTGGCGAACCACTCACCAATGTTATCGATCCATTTTCCTTGACATAGGAAACGCCTTCCCTAACAACCTTGGCATAACCCCATAACTTGCCGTAAGCAGCTTTAAATTCATCTTCGGTTTGTTCGACAAATGGTTTTAGTGTCCTCTCACCGCCAATCGCCGCAGAAACTAAATGATCTATGGTGCCGGCTTCCTTAAAGATAGCGTGCAAATCATCGGCATTATGGGTGTCAGCCTGTCGCACCTCGAAACTACCCGCACTCAATTCTTTTGCTTTGTCTATATGTGCTTGGGTTCGTCCTGCGGCCCACACATTGGCACCAAGCTCACTAGCTGCAACAGCAGTGGCTAAACCAATGCCGGCCGTACCACCGATGATCACTATATTTTTACCAGACAAATTATTAGTCGTCATATATTCCTCCTTTAGAGAATGCTTCCTGTTTCATAAAACTACCAATAAATTGATTAGCTTTCCTCATATTTAAAATCTATCCGCGCCCATTTAAGCAATTGAAGAAAATCTTGTATTGGTCAACACACGTTCATAGCGTTATTGTTAAGACACACATGTTAGCATAACGTAAAATCAAGTTTAGGCGACGATCATCAGAATAAAGCGATGGTGCCTGCTGATTTTATTTATTTTCCACCGATAATCTGGAGCAAACCATGGCTAGGATGTTTTTCTCTTTATTAACCATAACTTTCATATCATCGTGCAGTAGTTGGGTGCAGGTTACTAGCGAGGGGCAAACAGTAAGACTTGTTGCTGCTGATGTCCCGACAAACTGTGATCGAATAGGCAGAGTTCAGGCTCAAACATTAGGCCGTGTAGTTGGCGTAGAACGGGGAGCTGAGAGACTGCAAGACGAGTTAGCTCAGATCGCTCGCAACGAGGCCGCTGACGCCGGCGGAAATACTATTGTTCCGGAATCCCAAATCGCGGATGGTCGGCAAACCTTTGGAGTCTATATTTGTCCCTGAAATACTAGTGCGCTCAAGCCTTTTGTCTCATTTCTAGTCAAGCCAAAACAGGTTGACCATATGACCAAAAATGATAAACTGGTCAAATGGTCAACGCATTAGAGCTCCTTAAACAGGAAGCTGGACTACCGGGGCGCGGAAAATTGTTACCAAACCGCGATGACCCCAACTTCAAAATCCGGCATAGAATATTGGACATTGCCACAAAGCAATTCGTCCAGTTTGGTTATCGTAAAACCAGCATTTCTGATATAGCTGATCACGCTGGGATCGGAAAGGGGTCTTTGTACCTGCACTATAAAAGCAAACTGGAGCTATTCCTTAGCTGCCAACTCGAAGAGCAGCGGGACGTTTATGAGCAAATTGATCAGATCTCCAAAATGCCAAAAAAAGATAGACTAAAGGCATACTTGGAATGCACCCTTACCTTTGCTACTTCTGCCCCACTTAGCAAAGCCCTCCTCACAAGACCTACAGACTATGCCGCTCTGATTAATGAAATGGGCGCAACAAATATTAAGAATCTTTCTGCTGCTGGTACTGACCTAATAGTCGATAACATAATCAGCTCAGCGAATAAAGAGTTAAGTTTAGAGGATCAAAAATCACTCGCAGTTACGATCAGCCTCCTAACTTCCGCTATCGGACACTTACCTGAAATAATTTTCGAAATGTCTGAGGTACAAGTAAAAGATTTTGTAAATACGCTCGTGTCGCTTCTTGATCACGGCACGCGAAATCTAAAGCACACCTAATCAAAGAGAACAGTAATGGAAAGAATACTTTTAGCACTAACGAAATTATTCAGCAAAACGCCCAATTTTATTCTCCACTATAAAAGACAAGTATTAGCTGTGTTACTCGCCATCTCAGCATTTCTTTTTTATGGCATCTTCAGTCTTACCGTCTTCGACATGTCTAGCGATAGCTTTTTGGAAGATGAGAATCCTGCTCAAATAGCTCTCGATGAGTTCAGAAGACAGTTTGGTGGAGATGACTCTGTTTTCATTATTTACGCTGCCAGGGACGGAGATGTTTTCTCGCGCGAGTCGCTCACAGCAATCCAAAATCTGACCCAAGATCTGGTCTACTGGGAAAACCTGGACAGAAGCAATTATGGAGATGTCCCATGGGATGAGCTTTCGCACATCAGAAGGGTCCAGTCTCTTGGGAATATTCGAGTACAAGAGAGCGTTGGAGATACCTTAAGGTCAGACAGGTTAATACCACGTCAACTGCCAGAGACAGAGAGTGAACTCCAAGCGCTTAAGCGAAATGCATTAGGCCAGAAAGATTTCGTAGGCGCTTTTTATTCGCCCGATGGCTTATACGGAGCTATTTTGGTCCAAACTGACTATGGCACGATTCCTGTTGAAGGCTATGAGTCGGCTGTCGACGTTGATGGCATCGAACTTGACGATGGTTTTGCGAGCTTTGATTTATCCTTCGACGAAACGGCAGAAGTCCAAGAAGTTGAATTCCAAGATACTGACCAGCTTGCTTACTTTGACTTTGATACTGCTCTAACTGAAGTCTACGAGAACTATGAATCACAATTTGACTTTTACCCAGTTGGCACACCGTCGATGATGGGACAAATGCAAGGTGTGCTAGATCAGATGGCGATTTTAGGCACACTAATGGTTTTAATATTTTCATTATTGTTGTGGATATTGTTTCGATCAGGGAGTGCACTAGTGTGGCCCATGGTCACCATTGCATTGAGTGTTGCATGGTGCTGGGGAATAACCGTTTGGCTCGGAGTTACAATCTCCACAATGATCGCACTAACCGTCCTACTCATATTTGCCGTTGGGATAGCTGACTGCGTCCATGTTATGAGTGCTTACTTTACATTTAGACGAGACGGGATCGATCACTATGAGGCTCTATCCCGAGCCTATGAGAAAGTCAGCCTGGCTATTTTACTGACAACTATGACGACCGCTGCTGGCGTCTCTGTTCTGGCAACATCAAGTCTAGAACCAATCAAAGTTTTTGCCATCATGTCGGCCATGGGAGTCGTATTAGCGTTTCTTTTCACTATTTTTTTGCTCCCAATCCTACTTGATCTCTGGCATCCATCATCAATAGACAATAAAGAAAAATCCAGCCTGGCTGACAGATTAGGTTTCAGGTGGCATTCTTTAGAAAATAGGACTCAATTGTTAATAGCAGCGGTAGTTGCTGTCATTGTTTTCTTATCACTTGGATTTTTAGTCGGCGCCTTCATCAATTTCGTGATTGGCTTAACGTACTGGATTGTGAATTATCAGCGGGTAATATTAGCCAAGGTGCCAGCAATAGTGGAATCCTCCCCACGCCTGATTATTTTGATATTCGGGGTTGGCTTCGCAATTTGCGCCTATGGCGCCACAAAAATTTTGATCGACACAAATATTGCAGAAATGTTCAGGTCTGACCACCCACTGACGATTGCTGTGGAAGTTGTCGATGAAAACATGTCTGGCGCCCAAAATATGGAAATCATGATTGACACAAAGAAAACCGACGGGATGTTAAACGTACGACTGTTGTCAGCTGTCGATCAACTTCAAAGTCGAATTGAGGAAAGATACCCGGAAATAATTGGCAGAACCAATTCACTAGCCAATATTGTCAAGGATACTAATCAAGCCATGAATGGTGACGATCCAGCCTTTTATCGTATACCTGAATCTGATCAAGCGATATCTCAACTACTTTTCATGTTCAATAGTGCCAACCCGGATGACCGAAGAAATATCGTGTCAGATGACTACAGTAGGTCGCACATTTCGGTCACCGCAAGGAATATGGGTTCCTATGAATACAAAGCGCTCTTTGAGGAAATCGCCAGTGACGTCGATGACACATTCAAGGATGTTGAACCCGAATTTCCGGGTTTGGATGTCAACCTGACTGGCTCAATGGCTACCCTGATGGTCATGGCCGATGAAGTAGCTAACTCCCAGTTCAATAGCTTTGCGTTAGCACTACTGATAGTTAGTTTGATTATGATGATCTCGTTAGGATCCATTAAAGGTGGAGCGATGGGTATGGTTCCGAACGCAATACCAGCGTTTCTCGCATTCGGCCTCATGGGATTATTCGGCATTCCTCTGGACACGGATACGCTGCTTATCGCACCAATTATTCTCGGCATCGCCGTGGACGATACTATTCATTTCATGACTCACTACAGAATAGAGCTGAGTAAAACCGGAAGTATCGGTATGGCGCTTGATAGCGCCATCAAAGAAGTTGGCCAGGCGGTGATGTTTACAACTATGGTCATAGGGTTAGGGTTTGCCGTTCTTAGCTTCTCAGATTATTTGGGCATGGCAAAAGTAGGTTTCTTTGGATCGATGGCAATATTTGTAGCCCTACTTTGCGATCTTTTCCTTATCCCAGCAATGATAATAATCTTCAAACCAAAGTTTGGAGTGAAAAATGTCGATACTCAGACTAATTTCCATGAGGCAACAACATGATAATCAAACAAGGTCTAACATACCTGACGGCTCTATTCCTGGGAACAGGCTCCCTATACTCCGACGCCCAAGAAATTTCAGGCCTGGAAATTATGCAACTTGTCGAAGATGCACAGCGACGGACGAATGACTCTTCGTTCAATCGTATGCAGCTTTCAAGCTGCAAATTTGGTGTCACTGACGGGAGAATAACCTGTGCAGAGAGACCCCGAGTGAAATCTCTTGAGTCTGTCTCCAAAAATTACGGTGTTGAACTCAAAGACACCAAGAGCGTCACCATAACACTCGAACCGGCAGCCGAGAGAGGAATCGGAATGCTGAGTTATGCTTATGATGAAGCAGGGCGTGACAACGAGACGTGGCTTTATCTGTCAACTCTTGGAAGGGTGAAGCGGATCGCAGCCGGAGACACAGATGAGGAAACAGAACCGGCATCACTTTTTGGCTCGGAGTTTACTACTGAAGACACTGATACAGGTAAATTAGAGGAATATTCCTTTAATATCCTTGAAGAAACCACTACCTCAGGTCGAGAGGTATGGAAATTAGAAATGATTCCGAACGAAGAAAGGGCGAGAAAAACTCGCTATTCAAGGCAAGTCCATTATGTTGATAAAGAGCGGCTCGTTACCTTGCGCTCGGAGATGTACGACAGATACGATAAGGAAATTAAGCGATTAATGGCCTCACGAGTTGAGCTTGTCAATGACGTATGGATGTCACGGTCCTTAACCATGATGAACCTGGTCACGAATAGATTATCTAACATGGCCTTTGTAGAGATTTATACTGACCTCTCGATCGATGATGAATTTCTAACACAGAGGACTCTGACTGATGCGGCCTATAGAGAAACTGAGTTAGAGGGCTTGAGAGCTCAATTAAATCAATAACGAGTTTTTCTGATCATGTCGCTTCTCAACAAGAACGTCTCATTTATCTTGGTTTTTGTTGCACAGGCCAGCTACTCTCAACAGGATGTAATTCTTGCTTCTGACGAGGAAGATATACTTAGTGAGGAAATCATTTTCGACGACGATCTGTTCGGTAATGTTTTTGACGAACAACCCACACGCGAAAACGATTCCTGGCTGGACGGTCTGACCGTTCGAATCCGCCAACAATTTTACGGCCAAGTTAACAGCCACTCCATTGAACCAATTCCTGGGTTTTCCTTCCCGAAAAATGCAGCACTTGAAAACAATCGTTTAGGTATCAACTTCCGCTTTCAAAATAGTTTTGCACCCGGATGGTTGTTTCAAACAAGCGGCCAGACGAGAGCCTTCTGGAAAGACGACTATGAATATAAAGCTAATGGCAACAACTTTGACGCTGAATCGCGCATCAACGAATTTTTTGTTCAGCGGAGTTTTGAGCAGCACAGCATTAAATTTGGCCGTCAAACAGTGGTTTGGGGAGAAACCGTTGGCAACTCTGTACTTGACGTTATAAATCATTTTGAATTTCGAGATTTCACAATTATTGACATCGAAGATGCAAGATTGAATCAATGGATGGTCGTTTGGGATTATTTTGGCGAGGAGAGTAATTGGTCAAGTTTCATTAACCTGTACCCTGAATTTAACCCGGCAGGGGTACGAGGTAGTCCTTTTTTCTTCGAGCCAACATACAACTTAACGGATTACCAGCGTGATGGAGAAGTCCTCGTCGAAGTAGGGACGCAATGGAAAAAATCCTTCGACTTGAGTGATATAAGCTTCATGGCAGCCTATCTTTATGATAACCAAATGAGATTCGAGGATCCAATATCAGGTTTTGGCGATGCTGTCGGCAAAAAGAACGACTATATACTTTTGGGTTTCAGCGCAAATCGGGCAATTGGGCGACTACTGCTTAACTTCGATCTAGCATTTAGCCATGATGTTTTAGCTGACAGTTTCAATTTCCCTGGAACATCAGCCCTGGCCTCGCCCTTAAATTTAAAGAAGGATAGATTAGGCACATCCTTTGGATTCGAATGGGCAATAGACAACCAACAAAGTGTGAGCCTTGGCGTTCAAGCTCAAAAACTTCTCGATGAACGGGAAGGTCTTCTTCCAGGACAACAATTAATCTACGAGGGAGTCTATGGAAGCTGGCTAGTCCGCTACACTAACAACTTGCTCAATTCTGATCTTACAGTCTCATCAACATTGCAAGGGAACATTGACGGAAATTCCCTCCTCGCATTTCTCTCCGCCAACTACACCATATCCGACAATTGGGCGATAGGCGCCTCGATCATAAGCATATCAGCAAACACCCAGTCGCCTTTAATATTTTTTGATGAAGATCTTCGTTTAGGATTTACACTCGAGTACTCGTTTTAATTACGAGGCAAGTCAAAAGCTTCCCTATCAAACTCGCCTTCCCAATTAGCTACTGCTGTGGATACAGATAAATCACCCCCGACATTCATTACGGTTCGCAACATATCAAGCGGACGGTCAAACGCAAGGATAAAACCTACAACAGCTGCATTCTGCTCAGGGGTCATTCCGATTGAGTCCATAACAGCTGCCATCAAAAAAAGTGATGCACCTGGTACTGCAGCAGTACCAATAGATACAATGGTGGTCGAGCCTGCCACCAGCAAATAGTCTGCCAATGACAGATCAATATTAAAGGCTTGCGCGCCAAAGACTGTGACTATACCAACATATAAGGCCGTGCCATCCATATTGATTGTTGCTCCAAGAGGCAAAACCGTAGAGGAAACAACCGGCTTAATCCCTAAATTTTCCTCGGCACAGGACATTGAAATAGGTAGGGTCGCTGAGCTTGAAGAGGTAGAAAAAGCCATAAGCATGGCATCCCGGGCTCCCAAGAAAAATTTTATTGGCGACAACCCAAGCATCAATTTCATGATGATGAGTCCGTGCATAAACATCATATGAGCAAGGAAGCCAACGGCAACAGCCAAGGCTAGTGTCAGAACATCTAAAAGCGCCCCTACTCCTGCTGTGCCTGATAGCTGAGCGATCAGTGCAAATGCACCAAAGGGCGCCGCCTCCATTATCCAATGGGTAATTCGAAGCATCGCTTCTGCTCCAGCACTCATAAAATCAGCAACCGGTTTACCTAAATCACCGATCGTTAACAGACTTATTCCCAACAACAAAGCAAAAAAGATGATCGCCAGAATATTACCCTCCGCCATCGCGGCTATCGGATTTTCCGGGACGATACTCATTAAACGCTCGCTCAAGGGGATAGCTTCTTGAACCGACGTAGGCGCGACAGCAGAGAGATCAACCCCCGTACCTGGTTGCATTATTGCCGCAAGACAGAGACCAATACTGATCGCGATTAACGTAGTGACTAAATAGAGCGCAAGTGTTCTCACCCCCAGTGAGCCAAGTTTACTTGGATCGCCCATGGAGATTATTCCGGAAACGAGGGTCACAAAAACTAGCGGCACAACTACCATGCGGATTAATCGGATAAATAACTCACCAATCCACGCTATAGCAACAACACCTTCCCCCCAGGATACGCCAAGGACAACCCCAAGAAGCATCGCTCCTAGAATTCTTTTCCATAGTGCTATTTGAAACCACACATTCATTTTCAGTTAACCATCTCTATAAGCTTCAAAAATCCGTCTCAGTTTTTCACCAAACCAATCAATTTATTAGGTCGTTATTTACTCTTGATGTGAGACTATATAAATTCATACCATTCTTCCAGTATCACACTTGTAATTATCAGGTTATTTTTATGCCACAGTGGGTTGAGGGAAAGATTGCGGAAAATATTCATTGGACTGACAATCTTTTTACGTTAAAAATTGATGCGGACATTGATAAATTCGCCGCTGGTCAATTCACAAGTGTGGCTTTAGACATTGATGGCGAGAGAATAGCCCGCCCCTATTCATTCCTTAATTCACCAGATCAAAGGCCACTCGAGTTTTTTTTCTACACTGCCATAGAAGGAAAATTATCTAACGCTTTAATCAAATTAAAGGTCGGAGATAGCGTATGGATCAAAAAACAAGCCAACGGCTTCTTTGTGTTGAATGAAATTCCACCATGCAAAGATATCTGGATGCTTGGAACAGGCACAGGAATAGCGCCTTATCTATCAATATTGAACGCACCCGCTGTTTGGGAACGATTTGAGAAAGTAGTTTTAATCCAAGCCGTCAGAACCCAGGCTGATTTGCGCTACCAGGAGCTAATCACGAATCTAGAAAACAGATTTGAAGATCAATTTTTTTTCCAGGCCTTCGTTAGCCGGGAAAACATAGAAGGAACCTTTCACGGCAGGATTACAGCTAGTCTTGAGGATCAATCATTAGAAAAACATCTGGGTTTGGATTTAAATGTTGAAAATTCTCACATTATGCTGTGCGGAAATCCCGAGATGGTTAAAGATTCAGTCGAAATATTAAAGCGGCGGGGTTTTTCAAAACACCGCCGGAGAAAGCCAGGACAAATTACTGTAGAAAACTATTGGTAAAAAAAGACCATTATGGGTAATTAGCTGGAGCTTTGCGGGCCGCCAGAATTTTTTCAATGTTCAAACCAACATCTACGAGTAGTTGTTCTTGGAACGAAGGCGCAATCAAGGTTAGACCCACTGGACGACCATCCGCCTGATATCCCATGGGCAATGTGAGCGCTGGGTAATTCGCAAGAGCCGCAATGCTTGCTTGATGATTATTAACTCCAAGTAGAATATCGATACCTGACTCGGCGAATAAGCGATCCAATGAAGTTTGTCCCCAAGCTCTTAATTCAGCTCCTAAGTCTTCTAACTCCTCTTCTGACAAATTCAAATCAACCATTAAGTCCACTAGCGCCTGACCATAGGGTGCCCTCATTTCCAGATCAACCAAGTTGAATTCTTGAAGGGTGGAGACCGAGTCAATCTCAACTGAAGCAGAAGCATTTTTTTGAAGGTAACTAACCAAATCTCTCTTCATCTCTGCTCCTAAGAACTCACTGAATCGAGGATGCCTTTCATTCTGAAAATCAACCTCCTGCAAATTAAAACCGTTCTCAGATAGCAGGCGAAGAGCATTTTGATATTGCATATTGTCAGCATAAGTAGTGAGGATACCAAATGTTCCGTTATCTGTAGGCGCTTGTCTTATGATCAACCGAAGATCTTCACTTAAACGCGGCATTGCTGGATCCTCTCCATCAAAGCCGACCATAGCATTAAAAAGCGTTACCACATCTGCCACTGAGCGACCGATTGGTCCGACGGTGTCAAGCGTCGACGAGATAGGCACTACCCCTGACCTACTTAAAGATCCCGTTGTTGGCTTTAAACCAACGAGGGAATTAGCACTGGAGGGAGATAAAATGGAACCCGAAGTTTCCGATCCTACTGCAACTGCGGCGTAGTTGGCGGCAATGGATGCTCCACTACCTGAACTAGAACCACCCGTACCAAAATCCAATCGACCGTATGGGTTTAACGTTTGACCGCCAACTGCACTATAGCCAGAAGGACAGTCTCTACAAAAAAAATACGCCCACTCACTCAAATTTGCCTTACCGAGTACAATCGCACCCTGCTCTACAAGTCTGTCGGTTATAAAAGCATTGGTCGTATGATTTTCTATTAAAGCCGCTGCCCCAGCCGTTGTCGGTATGCCTGCAAACCCAATGTTGTCTTTTAATAATACTGGAATGCCAAAAATAGAGTTTTTATTCCGTCCGTCGCTCTTGAGTTGAATCTCATCAAGTTGGCGAGCACGCTCAATCGCGGCAGGATTCAAAGAAATGACGCCGTTAATAAAGCGACCATCATCCGATTCCATTTTTCGTATTCGGTAGATGTAGAAAGTAACAAGCTCCTCGTACGACAAATCACCAGAATTCACAGACTCCTGCAGCTCAGATATAGATTTTTCCACAATCAATTCCGAAAGGCGCATGTACTCGGCTTCGCCAACATTTTCTAAGGCTTCTTGAAATGGCTCCCACA
>CACJAW010000031.1 GCA_902591495.1 uncultured Pseudohongiella sp. | reverse complement strand
TTCTCCCGGAGTTGCCTGAGGGTCTATTTAAAGTTTGGGTTAGAGGCTATGGGTTGGTCGACTCGGAACCTGTGCAGTTGAGAACAGGCGCAGAGGATGTCAAGCTGCGGGCTTTTGTGGCTTCTGATCCTGCACTTGCAGCGCAAATCTACCCAGCGAACTATTGGTACTCCCTCCTAGAAGTTCCCGCAGAAAACGAATTCCCGGGAACGGGTGGCGACGGCAACGGAATAGGGGAAATGATGTTTAGCCAAGACCGATGGCTAGACATGACTAAACAGGGTTGTCAGCTATGTCATCAATTGGGGAATAAAGCTACTCGAACACTAGACCACCTAACCCATTTGAACTTTGAATCAAGTGAGGAAGCATGGCAATACAGGACTGCAATGGGAATCCGCGGAGCATTCATGGCCGGGTATGCTAATCGGTTTGGCCCGCGCGGTATCGAAATGTATGCCGATTGGACAGACCGGATTGCATCAGGTGAACTTCCTCCTATACCGAGGCGTCCGGATGGAATTGAGCGCAATGTGGTAATAACTCAGTGGGATTGGGGCAGCGATTCTTCGTATATCCATGACGAGATTACGACGGATAAGCGCGATGCCTCTTTGAATGCCGGAGGTAAGGTATATGCAGTTGACGGTGGGCATGGCGCGTTATTGGAACTTGATCCCAACACGCACGAGTGGGAAGAGATAGTTATTGCGGTCAAAAATAATCCAGACAATCCGGCAGTGACACGTTTCGCTCAGGAGTTTCCTGTGCCTTCCGCCTACTATGGAGACGAAGCCCTTTGGAAGCGGCCCGCTGATCCTCATAATCCAATGTTCGACGAGCTTGGACGGGTTTGGATGACTACCAAAGTGAGAGGTAATGACTTGCCGGAGTGGTGTCAGCCTGGTTCTGAAAATAAATTTGTCCAGTATTACCCAACGCGAGGAAGCTCACGTCAGGTATCCTATTATGACCCAGCTAATGAAGAGTTCGGATTAATTGATACTTGTTTTGGCACCCATCATTTGCAGTTTGGCTGGGGTGAGAACAGGATGCTTTATTTCAGCGGAGGGGGCGACGTCATAGGATTTATCAATACTCGAACATGGGACCAAACTCAAGACGAGCAGTTATCTCAGGGGTGGTGTCCAATGGTCGTTGATACCAATGGAGATGGTGTAATAAGCAAACCATGGAACCAACCTGTTGGTCCGCTAAGGGATCAGAATGAAGGTGGAGGCGGTGGCCGCTTGATCGATGTAGATTTGACTCTCGATACCAGAATGAGTCCCGGTAGTTATGGGATTATCGCTGATACTCAAGAGGAAGGAGTTGCTTGGGGTGTTGGCACTGAGTTTCCGGGACGGATTTACCGTCTTGAGATTGGAGATAATCCGCCAGAGACTTGTATTACCGAGGTTTATGAAATTCCTGTGGTGGATGGAAAGCCCACTGGGTTTGGGCCTCGCGGTGTAGATATGGATAGCAACGGTATCGTCTGGACTGCTCTATCGGGGAGTAGTCATATGGCCAGTTTTGACCGAACTAAATGTAAAGTACTTAATGGTCCGTCGGTAATCAGTTCCCAACATTGCCAGGAAGGTTGGACACTTTATGAAATTCCTGGTCCGGACATGAAGGGTACCGATCGAAAAGCTGATTTTCATTACTATAATTGGGTAGACATTTTTAACACTCTTGGCCTAGGCGAGGATGTACCCATAGCGACTGGTTCAGGTTCAGACTCTCTAATTGCTTGGATACCAGAAACTGCAGAATTTGTTCAGATGCGTGTACCGTACCCTCTTGGATTTTACTCACGAGGTTTAGACGGACGTATTGATAATCCAGACATTGGTTGGAAAGGTCGGGGGATTTGGGCTAACTATGGTACAAACTTTAATTGGCACACGGAGGGAGGGAAAGGAACTACTAGCAAGATGGTAAAATTTCAGATTAGACCTGACCCTTTATCGAGATAGATCCTTAAACTAAATCGGAAATTATAGCGACCATGAATAATAATACTTCCAATGAAGATCATAAAAAGGTCACAGGCAGGAGAGAGTTTATTGCCTCCATGTCCTCACTAGCAATAGGTTGCGGATTAGGTCAGAAAGCTGCTTTTGCGGCACAAAATTTACCCCCTTTACCAACAACCGCATTCAATCATATGACAATAGCTGTTTCTGATCCGACTGCTTCGGTTGATTGGTATCAGGGTTTGTTCGGGATGCCTATTGTAGCGCGTCAACGGGACACTATTGTTCTTAGGGTGGGGGAGGGACCCCAGTTTATTGCTATATCGGGCTCTCCGAGCAGCGATCCCAGGATCACTCACTATTGTTTGTCGATAGACGACTTTGATTATGAACGGGCGGTACGAATTCTTGCTGATCACGGGGTTGCAGCCGAAAATTCTTCTGGACCTATGCAGTCAAGGGTGAGGATGCGAGGGCCTGAGTTTGGAGGGGCTCCAAGCGGCACCCCTGAACTGTATTTTGGGGACCCAGATGGAATCGTAGTCCAGCTTCAGGATTCAAGTTATTGTGGAGGGGCTGGTTTAAATGGGGAACAATGTCTCGATACTGAAGAGACTGCGTCAACCGAGGGCTTGCTAACCATAAGAGAATTCAATCACTTTACTCTCTTTGTTTCCAATCAGGCAAGATCCATCCAATTCTATCAAAATTTGTTTGGCATGCCTGTTGACACTTTTCAAGGTGCACTGCCGGTTATGCGGGTTGGATTAGGTAGAGCTTTTCTGGCTTTAGCTCAGCCACCAGCCCCACCGGGTATCCACCACGTTAGTCTTGCAGTAGACAATTTTGATGTAGACAGAATCTTCTCTGTTTTAGAGGGCTACGGCCTTACGATTTTAGGCGAGGCGGGTCGTGCTTCAGGCCCACTTCAGGCATACGTAACGATGCGAGGAGCAAATCGTGGCGGGCTTTTGACTGGCACACCGGAGGTTTATTTCACTGATCCTGATGGTATTCTCCTGCAACTTCAAGATAACAGATATTGCGGTGGTAACGGTTATTTTGGAGAGCTTTGCGGTACAGTTGAAAATCCAACAGGTAGAAATTTATAGGTTTAAATGAAGATAATTGTGAGCAGGCTATTAAAATTAATACACCCAAAGTGACAGTCAGACTCTGCCTGGTCACTTTAGGAGTGATTAGCAATTTTGTGTCTGCACAAAATTCGGGAAATGAATCACCGCAGAGGGCGCTACTAAATGAGTACTGCGTTTCATGCCATAATCAGGCCATGGTAAGTAGTCTTCCTGTTGAGGGCGAAAACTTACTTTTTACTCAACTCCGCGGTCTCGGATTAACTCTGGACATTGAGAATGTTGATGACGTTTCAGAGAATCCAGAGGTGTGGGAGAAGGTTGTCCGAAAACTCCGAGTTGGCGTAATGCCTCCCCCAGAAAATCCCCGGCCGGGGCATGAAGATTACTCCGACTTTCGTTATTGGCTTGAGGATCAGTTAGATAGTGCGAGTGATGTGAATCTCAATCCAGGTAGGACTCAAGCTTTTCATCGGCTTAATCAAACAGAATACAAAAATGTTATAGAACAACTACTCGGGCTTGAGATAGATGTCACAGAACTTATCCCAAGCGATCCGCCTGATCGTAACGGCTTTGATAATAATGCTGAAGTGCTGTCACTTTCACCTGTGTTAATGGAGCGATATGTCTCGGCGGCTCATAAGATAGCCGCGCTTGCTGTTGGAGCTGCGCCTCAAGGCGCATCAATCAAGGATTATGAAGTACCCTTAAATTTAATTCAGAATGATCGTCTTAGTGAACAATTACCATTCGGGTCAAGAGGGGGAGCGGCGGTGACCCACCATTTCCCTGTGGATGGCTTGTATCGAATAAAAGTCAAATTACAGACGAACTATGTCGATTTCGTGAGGGGTTATGATCAACCCCATAAAATTGAAGTGAGTTTAGACAATGAACTTTTAGATGTATTTGAATTCGGCGGGGACGCGCCTGGCGTCCCAGCTCCTTATAGTTTTGCCGGCAATATTCGTGGAAGTGATGATTGGGAAGAATTTATGATGGCCTTTGCGGATGAGGGCTTTGAGTTAGAAATTCCAGTGCAAGCCGGCCCTCGAGTAATCGGGGCAACTTTCCCCCGGGAAATTTGGGAGGCAGAGGGTATTCAGCAACCCCGACTTTATGGGTATCACTTAGCTGTAACTGAGCTACCGGATTCTAATCCAGCGTTGGGTAGTGTATCTATTGAAGGTCCTATTTTGGTTGAAGGGCCAGGTGACACACCTAGTAGAGCGAAGATATTTACCTGTCTGCCAAAAAATAATGACGAAGAGTTAGCGTGTGCTAAAGAAATACTAACTGATCTAGCACGCAGCGCTTATCGACGACCAGTGACTGAAGGAGATTGGCTGGAGTTAAGCAAATTTTTTGAGTCTGGTTTGCGAGAAGAAGGTTTTGAAAAAGGCATTCAGCTCGCGCTAGAGCGTATTCTTGTTGCGCCAGATTTTTTATGGCGCATTCACCGTGATCCAGCAAATCAACCTCCCAATGGAAACTATAAAATAAGCGATGTGGAATTGGCATCGAGACTTTCATTTTTTCTTTGGAGTGGGGCGCCAGATGATGAGTTGCTAGCCCTTGCGGAACAGGAACGGTTGCGCGATCCTCAGATTCTAAAAAATCAGGTCGCTCGCATGATGAGCGATGAAAAAGCTGACGCGTTTATAGAAAACTTTATCGGGCAATGGTTGTACCTAAGGAACCTGGATAATGTATATCCCCTGCCCGCCGCCTTTCCTGAGTTTGATGATAACCTTCGTTTATCATTCAAACGGGAAACGGAGATGTTCTTTGAGGAACAAATTCGAGATAACCATAGTTTGCTGGAATTGTTTACAGCTAACTACAGCTTCCTAAACCAGCGTCTAGCTGATCACTATGGAGTTCAAGGCGTTTACGGCAGTCACTTTAGGAAGGTGGAATTAGACGGTTATAAGCGTGGTGGTTTGCTAGGTCATGGTAGTTTAATGACTGTTACTTCCTATCCTAATAGGACCTCCGTAGTCTTAAGGGGTAAGTACGTTTTAGATAATTTCCTTGGTTCTCCCCCGCCGGAACCGCCACCAAACGTGCCTGCACTTGAAGAATCTAGTCAGAATGGAAGGCAGCTAACCATGCGGGAGGCAATGTCTCAGCATCGAGAGAATCCAGCTTGTAGGGTTTGTCACGCGGCAATGGATCCGATTGGTTTTTCTCTAGAAAATTACGACGCCGTCGGGAAGTGGCGGGATATCTTTGCGGGTGTCCAAGTTGATGCATCTGGGTTACTGCCAGATGGAGCCGCCTTTGATGGAAGAAAGGGGCTTGAGAATTTAATCTTGGATCGTCCAAATGATTTTGTTGCGACGGTCACTGAAAAGTTATTGACCTATGCATTGGGACGCGGAATTGAATACTATGATATGCCAGCGGTTCGCTCTATTGTTCGTCAGTCTGAGCAAGAAGGTTATAGTTGGTCGTCTGTTATTATGGGTGTCGTCGAGAGTGCACCATTTCAAATGCGGAGAACAGCATTATGATTATAACCAAGAAAAAGCTTTCACGAAGGACAGTTTTACGCGGACTCGGAGCCAGCTTGTCATTGCCATTACTCGATAGCATGATGCCTGCCCTATCTGCTCAAGAAGAGAATCCTACCAAGCGGCTTGGGGTGGTTTATGTGCCCAATGGCATGGCTATGAAGCGTTGGACCCCAGATTCGGACGGCGCAGATTTCGAGATTACACGTATCATGAAGCCTATGGAAGCGTATAGAAACAGGATGTTGGTTATCACCGGTCTCGATGGACCTACGAGTAACGCTGGAGTGCATGCGAGTGCATCAACTCGGTTTCTAACAGGCGCTATCCCGAGACGTGCCGAGTCAGACCTGCGCGCATCAGTATCCATTGATCAGCTAATGGCGAAGCGTTATGGCAGTGAGACGCAGTTGGGTTCTTTAGAATTAGCAATGGACGAGAATGACGTTTTTGGCTCTTGCGATATCGGCTTTAGTTGTCAGTACACCAGCACGATTTCATGGCGCGATGAATTTACACCATTACCAATGGAAACTAATCCTAGATTTATTTTCGAGCGATTGTTTGGCGATATCGGAACAACCGATTCAGCAATTCGAATGAAGCGTATTCAACAGGATCAAAGTTTACTGGATTCAATTTCTAGCAGGGTGACTGAGTTGAATCGCGCTGTCGGCGCGTCTGATCGGGCTAAGTTGGAACAATACCTTGACGCTGTTCGAGATGTTGAGCGCCGAATACAGCTGGCGGAACAACAAAGCGGACGCCAGCTTCCAAGTGTCACTCAGCCTTCTGGTATACCAGACACTTATGAAGAGCACGCAAAGCTCATGTTTGATATGCAGGTACTGGCTTTTCAGACCGATCTCACTCGTGCGATAACCTTTATGTTGGGCAGAGAGCTTAGTGGTCGAACGTACGCTGAAATCGGTGTGCCCGATTCGCATCATCCGACTTCACATCACAGGGACGATCCGGCCCTCTATGAGAAGGTAACTAAGATAAACGAATTTCACACTCGGTTGTTTGCTTACTATCTTGATAGGTTAGACTCCACTCCAGACGGTGCCGGCACTTTGCTTGACAATATACTCCTACTATACGGTGCAGGTATGTCCGATAGTAATCAGCATAGTAATAGAGGCTTACCTTTGGTCCTTTTTGGCGGAGCCGGAGGAGCTGTGAAGGGAGGGAGGCATTTGCGTTTCCCCAATGGAACCCCAATTAGCAAATTGCATCTGACGATGCTCGATAAGCTCGGGCTTACAGTCGACAGTTTTGCGGAGAGCTATGAACCTCTTGATTTATCGGGAAGTGCATAAAGAGACTAAGAGTTTTATGTTAATTAGAGAGTTAAACAGGAAAATACTCATAGCCCTGCTGTTAGCTAGTGGTATTTCCGTAAATGCAATAGAACCCAACCTAATCGAAGCTGCGAGAAAGAGCGATAGTGAGAGTTTGAGATCCCTGTTAGAGGGTGGCACAGACCCTAATACCCGTCAGGCAGATGGTGCGACTGCCCTACACTGGTCTGTGCATAAGAGGGATATAGAGAGTGTAAATCTTCTTCTTGAGTCTAATGCGGATGTAAATGCGACTAATCGAATGGGAGCTTCACCACTTTTTCTGGCAGCACGTAATGGTGATGCAGACCTAATAGAAAAACTCCTAAGTGAGGGAGCGAGCCCGAATTTGGAATTAGAGATGGGTGAGACGGTTCTAATGACCGCCGCTCGATCAGGCACCGTTGAGGGTGTTCGTTTTCTCATCCAAGCTGGAGCTGATCTGAATCGCAGCGAGTCTTCACGTGATCAAACAGCTCTGATGTGGGCCGCGGCGCAAGGACACTTAGGAGTTGTCAGGGAGCTTATTGCAGCGGGAGCCAACATTAATGATCGTTCTAAAGTAAGATCGATGCTCATGTTTGTTGATGGATCAAATGGCGGTGCTTTTGATCATGGTGTAATGGAAAATTTGGGAGGTTACTCGCCTTTACTTTTTGCCGCAAAAAATGGACACCTCGAGTTAGCAGAGGTTTTGTTGCAATCTGGTGCGAATATTGATGGCCCCAGCGGTAATGGAGCAACACCATTAGTCGTGGCTGTCCATAGTGGACATAGCGACTTGGCCGCCATGCTTCTGGACCATGGTGCCGATCCTAATTCAATTAGTGCCGGGTATAATGCTTTACACGCTGCAATCTTGAGAGGAGATAGTGCAATCATAGAAGCTTTACTTCAACATGGTGCTGACCCTAACCAACGGATATTGAAAGCTACTCCTACACAAAGAGCAAGCGAGGATTGGGTGCTAAGGACTGCGCATGTCACTGCGACGCCTTATTGGTTGGCAGCAAACTTTCGTGAACCTGCAATTATGAAAACCTTGGTAGTGTGGGGTGCCGACTCTTCTCTTACTAATGAAAAAGAATATCAGCGTTTACGAGATAGACGATCACGAGAAAATCCGCCTTCCATTGACGAGCGCCGAGTGGTTGGAGGTTACTCTAGCCCTATTCAATCAGCAATCAAAGGTGAAAGTCGACGAGGAAGATTCTACGTTCAAGCTAATCAGGATCCAACCGGCGAGGAAAAACTTGCTCTTGAGTCAGTAATAGTTGCTGCGGATCATGGCGTGAATATTGATGCTATAGATTTTAACGGCAGTACTGCCCTACATGACGCCGCATTACGCAATCTTTCAAAGGTTGTGATGGAACTCGCGATACGCGGAGCCAGTATTAATGTTTTGAATGATAGTGGTCAGACTCCGCTTGATTTGGCGATTTTGGGAGAGCGACGCCTCGCTTCGAATATTTTGGCGTCTGAAACGCCGGAGTCTTCTGGCCCTTCTGCCCGTGCGGTTCTAGAAGGGCTTGGTGCGCTCAAAAGTGAGGAGTTGTAAGCATAGCTCATGCTTTCTGTTAAATTCTTTAACGAACCATTCTTTGCCAAAACATTAATTGTCTTTGTAGGTATGTTCTTTTTTATTAGCAAGTCGTTCCCTCAACTTGGCAGTGTCGAGGGCGAGTGGGGAAGTTATGCGTCCGATGCTGGGTCTACCAAATATACAAGCTTGTCGGAAATCAATAGAGAAAACTTTGATAAATTAGAAATTGCTTGGGCTTGGACTTCCATAGATGGCGGGCTGGATCTTGAAGGCATGTTGGGATCCGATGCGGATGACATTAGCTTTGGTCGTCTGCAGGCTACTCCCTTGATGGTGGAGGGTGTGCTATACATGATAACAGCCCTCAATCAGGTGGTTGCGTTAGACGCTACCTCTGGTGAATTATTGTGGTCGTTCGATCCGCAGGCGTACTTATCGGGTTATTCGATAAGCCCTCTCGGTTACCACCATCGCGGCGTTGCTTACTGGAGTGATGGTACTGAGTCCAGGATTTTGTTCGCAACAAATGATGGATATTTGCATTCTCTAAATGCTAATACGGGGGTACCCGATGCAGCCTTCAGGGGCGGACGTATTGACATGACTGATGGTATTCCCAGAGCGGATAGAGAACTCTTAGATTACTCTGGGGCAGTGCCGTTAGGGACTGTATCGCCGCCGATCGTGGTAGGGGATGTTTTGGTCGTGAATCAAATTACATCCAACCGCCCTCATTATAAGGAGAGGCCCCCTACGTGGGTTCGAGGCTACAATATCCGCTCGGGGCAATTAATCTGGACCTTCCACACTATTCCTCAAGGAGGTGAGTTTGGTGTAGAGACTTGGCAGGAAGAATCTTGGCGTTACACGGGCAATGGCGGTGTATGGACTCAGATGAGCGCGGATCTGGAGCTTGGTTACGTTTATCTACCGACGGAGGCGCCGACCAATGACTACTATGGGGGCCATAGACCAGGGGATAATTTGTTTACGCAGAGCGTCGTTGCCCTTAATGCGTTGACTGGAGAGAGAGCGTGGCACTTTCAAATGATCCATCATGGGTTATGGGATTATGATACACCTGCTGCCCCTAACTTAATGAATTTAAATGTGGATGGTAGAGAAATTAGAGCACTGGCCCAAGTGACCAAGCAAGGTTGGGCCTATGTATTTGATCGGGCTACAGGCGTTCCTGTTTGGCCAATACCAGAGTTACCTGTGCCGGAAGGAATGATTCCTGGGGAACGGACGTCGCCAACACAGCCTTTCCCAACAAAACCACCAGCATTCGCCTTACAAGGATTGATGGAAGACGATCTTATAGATTTTACGCCGGAGCTGAGAGCTGAGGCGTTAGACATAATAGATAACTATGTTTATGGACCAATCTTCACTCCAGCAAGCCTGCCAGATCAATCCACGGGAAAGCGAGGTACTATTTTTGTTCCAAGTGCTGGTGGAGGGGCTAATTGGCCGGGCGCGGGTTTTGATCCAGAAAGTAATGTATTATTTGTGCCCGCAAGTAACGGAGCATTCACTCCTTACATGGGGACCTTGCCAGCGGATGAATCAAACTTCCGTTACTACCGATTACAGAATCGCGGGGTGGTTGGACCGCGTGGTCTCCCTCTCCTTAAGCCTCCATATTCAACGATAACTGCTTTCGACATGAACAGAGGTGAGATACTCTGGCAAGTTCCTAACGGTGAAAAAATGGCAAGAGTTGATGCGCATCCGGCTTTGGATGGATTAGATTTGCCCCCTTTAGGTGGTGGAGGACGACATCCAGTCCTTGTAACTTCTACTCTTCTTATTCATGGACAAGACATGGGTTATGGTCCTAACCTGATCGCGCGTGATAAAGCTACCGGAGAAGAACTAGCTCGGATAGAGCTATCAGGGGCACCTCAAAGCGCACCGATGAGCTACGCTGTGGATAACAAACAGTATATAGCGTTAGGAATCAATGATGCTCCGACCCCGAAACTGGTAGTCTTTGCTTTACCAACGAGCTTGGGTGAAAACGAGTAGCAAACAAACTAGTCTTAGTTAGAGGATTTCGGTGAGAAATGGGAAGTCTCTGAAAATTCTGATGACTGTCTTAAATCTTGAGTAAATAAGCAGATTCTTCTCAATGACAAACCCTTATAGAAATTCATTTTACCTCCTAACTTCCCTGTTCTTTATGTGGGGCCTAATCACTGTTTTAGTAGACTCGCTAATACCCCGATTAAGAGAAATATTCGAACTAACTTACTTCCAGGCGGGCTTGGTGCAGTTTGCTTTTTTCATAGCCTACGGATTGGTATCAATTCCAGCAGGAAGATTGCTTCAACGAATTGGATATCAGAGTGGTATTATCGTTGGCCTCGTCGTCATGGGAATTGGCTGCCTTCTTTTTCTGCCAGCCGCGTCGCTGCGCTGGTATGAGTTGTTCTTGATGGCCTATTTCATCTTGGCTTCGGGTATGACATTGCTGCAAGTAGCCGCTAATCCCTACGTAACTGTTCTGGGCGATCCGTCGAAGTCCGCGAGCCGACTTAACTTATCTCAAGCTTTTAACTCACTGGGTACGACTCTAGCTCCAGCACTTGGTGCGATATTTATCCTTAGCGACAGTGTATTAAGTAGCGATGAGTTGGCGCGGTTGGATCAGAGCAGTAAGTCTGCTTACTTTTCAATCGAGGCTGCTGCGGTTCAAGGGCCTTTTCTAATTCTCGCACTCACGCTATTTTTGCTTGCAGGAGTTACTCTTAAAAGTCAGCTTCCTAAACTTCTCAAAGGAAGTCCCGGTTCTAATTACGCTCATGTCATAAAAAATAAAAAACTTGCTTACGGTGCGTTAGCTATTTTTGTCTACGTCGGTGCTGAAGTTACAATTGGTAGTTACTTAATTAACTACTTCCTTGACATGAATCTTGCTGAGCAAATTCGTGAAGATAGACTCATGGAAGCTATTGTGGGTCGAATTCAACCAACAGAGCTAGCTTTAGTCGATGATAATGGTGTGGTTGGATCTTTTGTTATGTTCTACTGGGGAGGAGCGATGGTGGGTCGTTTTTTTGGTTACTACCTAATGCAAGTTTTTACTCCAAATAAGATTTTAAGCTGGGCAGCACTTGTCGCTATTCTAATGATCTTGATTTCGATGGTAAGTGATGGATTTCTCTCACTTTGGTCAATTCTGGGCGTTGGTTTGTTCAACTCAATAATGTTTCCGACAATTTTCAGTATAGCTTTAGAAGATCTGGAAGAATTAAAAGCTCATGGTTCCGGTATACTCTGCACGGCAATAGTAGGCGGAGCGTTCATCCCACCACTATACGGGTACCTTACAGATCAGATAGGATTCAAAACGGCTTTTATCTTATTACTAGTTTGCTACCTATATATTTGGCTTTACGGAAGGCAATCACAAAATAATGCAGCTAATTAAAACTATTTCTGCTTGGGCCCTGCTTCTAATTCATAGTGTGTCTAGCGCTCAAACTAACTTTCATCAGTTCATAGACCCATTTATTGGCTCTGAAGGCCCCGGTAATGTTTTTGTCGGTCCCAGCACTCCATTCGGAATGGCGAAGCCTGGGCCAGATGTTCACTTAAGGGCAAATAGTGGCTATAACGCTGATTTAGATTTACCACTGTTGGGTTTTAGTCAGGTTCACGTTAGCGGAACAGGTGGTGGTCCTAAATACGGTAACATTTCCGTCATGCCCTACTCAGGGGAATTTCAGAGTCTTGAACAGACTTCACTGCGGTCAAACGAACAATCGAGGGTTGGTTATTTTAGTGTCAATCTGAGCACCTACAATATTCAAGTTGAGCTTACAGCATCAGATCGGACTGCGTTTCATCGATACAGTTTTCAAGACACTGCCGAAAATGCCATAAAAATAGATGGAGGTTTCTTTTTAGGAGAGCTGGACATACCAGAAGTTCGGGAAGCGCAACAGTTTGTAGGCTCCGAAGTAGAAGTGATTTCTGATACCGAAGTGCGCGGCTATACACGGATAAGAGGCGGTTGGAATGCAGGAAAAGCATATACGGTTTACTACTATGCTGAATTTGATCAGCCTTGCAGTGAAGCGTTTACTTTTAAGAATGGCCAGTTATTTACAAATCAAAAAAGTCAATTTGATTCGGGTGATCGGACTGGAGTTGTTTGTAAACTTGAGGATCATGCAAGCGAGGTTGTTAATCTCAAGATTGGTATCTCCTTTGTTAGTTCAGCAAAGGCTGAACAAAATTTACGTAATGAAATTCCCCATTGGGATTTTCAAGAGATAATTCGAGAGGCAGAAGTAAAATGGGAAAATTTGATTGGACGAATAGAGTTGAGCAGGACTGCAACTGAAGAACAAAAAACCATGTTTTATACTGCGCTGTATCACACAATGTTAATGCCGGTTAACAGAGCTGGTGAGAATCCGCTCTTCACTGCCACGCCCTACTATGATGATTTCTACGCAATCTGGGACACCTTCCGCACATCTTCTCCTTTACTTACTTTGATTTCTCCGAGCCGTCAGGTAGAAATTATAAATGCTATGTTGAACATTTATAAATATGATGACTACCTCCCTGATGCTCGGAGTGGTAACAGTAATGGAAGAACTCAAGGTGGCTCAAATTCTGCTGTAGTGATTGCTGATGCTTATGTTAAAGGATTAAAGGGAATTGATTTTGAAGAAGCGCTTGAGGCAATGATCAAAGATGCGACGGTTCCGCCAGGAGGAACCGAAGAGCAAGAAGGGAGAGGAGGACTTGCGGACTATAACAGTATTGGATATGTGTCCCAAAACTTTCACAGAGGTGGCACACGTACTGTTGAATACGCTTATAACGATTTTAATATTGCCTCTGTGGCCGAGGGGCTTGGGAAATTTGAGATAGCATCGACTTACTACGAGCAAGCCAACAATTGGAAAAATCTATGGCGAGAAATAAGTAATAATGGCTCAACCGGGTTCATCATGCCTCGAAATGCAGATGGTAGTTGGGTTGACAACATTAATTGTGATTTAAATGATGCGCCGCAAGAGAGCATAAATTATCACCCATTGGCACGGGATTGGCCGCGCTGCGTTTGTTGGTGGTGTGGATTTCTTTACGAAGCTAGTTCATGGGAGTACTCACTTTTCGTGCCTCATGATGTAACAGGTTTAATTGCCAAGAGTGGTGGCACAGTAGCTTTTCGTCGGAGATTGGATACCTTGTTTAATAATGGGTTCTACAACGTTGGTAATGAGCCTTCATTTTTATCCCCAACGCTGTACCATTGGATCGGGCGCCCTGATCTAAGCTCAAGCCGCGTTCATGAAATTATTGATGTTAATTACAATGCTTCCCGCAGAGGTATACCTGGTAACGATGATTCCGGTTCTATGTCTTCTTGGTTAGCTTTTCACATGATGGGATTTTTCCCAAATGCTGGTCAGTCTTACTATTTGATTAATGCTCCCTACTTTGATTCTACGACCCTGCATTTGGAAAACGGTCATGACTTTACGATTACTACCGAAAATATGTCCACCGCTAATACATATATTCAGTCAGCTTATTTAAATGGAGAGGATTATGATCTCTCATGGATAGAGCATAAAGACATTTTAGATGGTGGTGAGTTGCGTTTGATTATGGGTAGTAAGCCGAGCAGTTGGGGGACAACTTTGTTGCCACCTTCGATGTCAAATAACTAGATTAGCCCAAACCTTTAGACAGGTTTTCTAACTGCTATTTCCAAGGCTAGTTGGTCCTCTTCGACGAAGTCACCTTCAGAGATATGTACGGCGGTAACTTTTCCATTAACGGGTGATTCGTAAGGAACCTCCATTTTCATAACTTCAAGTATGAATAGAATGTCACCCTCTTCCACAAGATCACCTGGTTTTGTAAGTAACTTCCATACCGAGCCACCGGTCTCCAGTTCTATTTTTGTCATGCTTTTAAAATCTCTGTATTTATCAAGGTCGAATAGAAAATTTTGCTGCTCCTAATAATGCTGGCAGGAGTGGTTGGACCCTACTAACCCAGCGACAGAGTTCTTCTCGTGTTCGTCTTGGGTCGATGAGGTCGTGAACCCCGAGAGCCTCAGCCCGGGGGAAGGGTGATTGTCGAGCCGCCAGCTGCTCCTCTAGTTCGCGCCGTCTTTTCTCTGGATCTGCCGCTGCTGCAATTTCTCTTTGAAAAGCAACAGCAACTCCACCCTCGACAGGTAAGGGACCACTCTCTGCTGAAGGCCAGGCAAGAACAAATCCCTCCGGTCCGTAGTGTGCAGCTTGTGCTACTCCAAAAGATCTCCTAATCATGACAGACGCCCAAGGAATAGTGGTCATCGCGGCAGTCAATACCGCAGAAGTGCCATGTCTAATTGTAGCTTCACGCTCTGCCTGGCTCCCAATCATAAAACCTGGCTCATCGACAAGACTAACTATCGGAAGACTAAAGGTCTCGCAAAGCTCCATGAATCTTCGAGCTTTATGAGCTCCGTCAGCAGTCATTGATCCTGCGAGAAACTTACAGTCATTAGCCCACACACCAACTGGCTGACCATTTAACCGTCCTAGTCCGGTAATTTGTGAACGACCGTAACTTTTGCCCATCTCAAAGAAGCTATCTCTGTCAAGAATTGAGGATAGTATGTAACGCATGTCAAACGCCTTTCGACGGTCCTTCGGTATGATGCTTGTCAAACTTTCGTCGGCGCGGTCAGCAGGATCATCGCAACTAGTTACCGGAGCGAGTTGTCCGACGTTGTCTGGCATGAAAGATAGAAAGCGCTTAATCTCGGCTAGGCAAGCATCCTCGTCATCTGCGCCATTGTCCACCGTACCGTTCTTTGTGTGCACCTTCCACCCACCAAGCTCCTCTTTGGTCTTTTGTTCTCCCATGGCTCGTGCGACTACCGCCGGCCCGGCGGTGAGTATCTGCGCAGTTTTTTTAGACATAACTGAAAAATGCGAAGCGACAAGCCGTCCTGCTGGTAAACCTGCAACGGCGCCAAGGGCCGCGGTTGCCACGGGCACGGTAGACATAGCTTGAGCGACAGATCTGAATCTGGCTGGCGCATTGACTGGACCCGGCAAATTTGTGCCCTTGCCGCTCGTACCGCCGACACTGCCTCCCGAGCCCTCGTGAAGACGCACTAGTGGAATTTTGTACTGAATGGCCACTTCTTCCGCGTAGACGCTTTTTCGCAACCCAGCGGGAGATGGAGAACCACCTCTCATGGTAAAGTCTTCACCGCCAACTACAATTTTTCTGCCACTCACCTCACCAAAGCCTAGAACGAAATTGGCAGGATCAAAACTTTCGAGATTACCGTTTTCATCATAATTCGCGGCTCCTGCGATTGGGCCAATCTCCTCAAAAGTATTGTCATCGATTAATCTGTCGATTCTTTCTCTGATCGTCAGACGACCCTTTGCATGATGTTTTGCAATGGCTTCTTCGCCGCCCTGGGATAGTGCCAGTTCTCGGCGCCGAGCTATTTCATCTATTTCTTTTTCCCAGTTCATATGCTCTTCATATTGGACAATTACATTAGTTGTTTTGGACTAGTTTGCTGAGTGGTAGATTCTTTATTTGGTCAGATCGTATTTTCTATGACGCTAAAGACGCTAACACTTTTCTCGTACCAACAAAAGGTCGGCGCCCATGCATAACTAAAAAATTATCGACTAAAAGGAGGTCACCTTTTTTCCAAAAATGATCGTGCGTTATGTTTTCTGCTAACTCGCAGACGGTGTCCATTAATTCTCCACTAATTTCGCTACCATCGCCAAATTGGATTTTTTTACTACCTTGGTTTCGAGAATCTTTCCAGCCCCGGTAAGCTGCGATGAGTTGATTGAAAAATACTTTCCTACCATCACCTATCATCCGGGTGGCAGGCAACACAGGAGTGGTAACCTTAAGATTTTCATCCTTCAACCATTCCCAAGTGTAATTTAACTGTTTGAGCCGAGTTTCAGCACTCGCCTTGCTTGTTGAGCCTAGGGTATTTTGCCAGCTTCGACCCTGCCCAGAAGCTAAATCGGCACTGGCAGGCATAACATTTGTGTACTGAACACCCTTACTTTCTAATTCATCTATAAGCTGAGGGGTGTTGTCTTGCAGCCGCTTTAACAAGTGGTTTGATTGGCATAACGGAGTCGACCCGCCAGTATCACTTGGATGTTCACAAAAAAAGACTAGCTTTGAAGGGTAAGTAGGAGTTTGAGCCATTTCATGATGTAAGAATATTTCGACTTCTGATGGAGCTTCGTTCGCTGTAAAAACTCTCTCGGTTTTGTTAACCCTAACCGCATTAGATAATGATTCTTTATATGTAAAATTTTTTAGTTCTAATGCGATAACGCAAGCATCAAAATCTAACGCATTAGACAGTGGTAACCCTCTTACAAGGACAGCTCCATGTTGTCCTAACATATCGAGGAGCTTCTCTCGTTCGCAACTAAGCCATCTTGCCGCACCATCAGCGTCAGAAATCTTTGTATCAACTTGAACTTGTTTAGGGAAATTATTATCAGTCATAGATTGGAAAAAATGAGTTAAATGCTGTCTCGCAGAAAACCCCTGGGTCATTGAATCTGCGGTTGAGGTTAAGGTTTGATATATCTGACATTTCTTGATCGCTTAATTCAAAGTCAAAAAGAGAACGATTCTCTATTAATCTATCTTTTTGACTTGTTTTCGGAATAACTGCAGTTCCCCGCTGCAAGGCCCAGCGAAGCACCACTTGAGCTGGGCTCTTATTCAGTCTCTCTGCAGCCACCGTTACTGTATCACTATTGAGAACGGATTCGTTCTTGTTTGCCATATCTAGTTCCAGATAAGAGAGAGCACCGAGCGGAGAAAAACATGTCACTGCCATCCCATAGTTTTTGGCTGCTTTAATTAGCTTCTCTTGGGTTAAGAATGGGTGTGACTCAATTTGAAGCATCGCGGGCTTAATACTGGAGTATGCGATCAGATCGTGCAACAAACCAACATTGTAATTACAGACACCGATTTCTTTTACAAGACCTCTCACGACTAACTCTTCCATTGCACGCCAGGTGTCTGATAGAGGCACCGGATCAACATGCATCTTTGGATTCTTTGCTGATGGATCAAAAAACCACTCGGGAGGATACCGTGTGTCAAAGTCGACGTATTTGAGTGAAATAGGAAAATGAATGAGATATAAATCCAAGTAATCGGTTGCCAAATCCTGTAATGATTTTTCGCAAGCAGGCAGCACATGTTCTGGTCGATGAAATGTATTCCATAACTTTGAGGTGATCCACAGGTCTTCTCGGGAACAAATTCCCTGATTAACTGCTTGCTTTATTCCCTCGCCTGTTTGGATTTCGTTGCCGTAATCAGCAGCGCTATCTAGGTGCCGATAGCCGGACTTAAGCGCATTTACAATGGTATCTGCAGTTTCTGACTGATCAAGTTTCCAGAGACCCAGACCTACTGAAGGCATTTTTGATTTTCCAACTTTTATTGTGTCGAACATAACGATTTAACCGTCTTCACTGTTATTGATTTAATATCTCTTTTATTCCATTACGCTCAGCATGCTCGGCAATGCTGACTACGTTATTTTCAGAAATGGATCTCTGTGCAGCGCTCGCCACCAACATAGCCATTAGACCTTGTCTAGGAGTAGCGGCATCGACCTCTTTTTGCTGCAGTTGACTTATTAGGGCCTCATGCTCAAAAAAAGTCGCTCCGTGATGTCCACTTTTCTCGATAGATGGAGGGTAACCTATTTTGCTACCTTCATAGTGTTGGTGTCCTTCTACTTCAACCATAATAGACGCCTTTGTCTGTCTTTTTTTATCAGCGCTTGCTTTTTCTGATGCTACAAGCCTTCCCTTTTCGCCTGTAATTACCAGTTCCTCATAAAACTCATTTGCAAACATGTTGAGAGTAAAGTTTGCACGAATACCGTTACGATAGTTTATTATGGCGAATCCATGGTCGTCGATATCCGACTTTCGGCCCTCATGTGCAAAATTGAGAAAATTTACGGCTTGTCCCCCGCTGGCGAAAACATCTTTTGGTTGCCCGTCGGCTAATAAGTTAATTAAGTCAAAGTAGTGACAACATTTTTCAACAAAAGTACCGCCAGAAAATTCATTAAATTTATTCCATTGTTCTACCTTGTCTAAAAATGGAGGACGATACTCACTCATCGAGATGGTTTTTATGCTTCCCAAGGATTTAAGAACCTTCACTTCGTGGAAGGCATCAACATATTGGGCCTTATATCTGTATTGCATGCCAACTTGAATAAATGCTGGGTGTTTGCTGCTCAGCCGGAGAATCTCCGCACCGTCCTTAAGGCTTGTAGCCATGGGTTTTTCAACAAAGATTGGCTTGCCTGATTTAGCTACCTCTAAAAATATTTGATGATGAGTATAGTTAGGAGTGCAGATGAGTATCGCATCGACGGCAGGGTCTTGATAGGCACTCTTAATGGAGTTGTAACGTATTAATTTTTCATTACTAAATTTTTGAAGCTCTTCCTCAGCAAGATCCATGCTATTTTCATTGGAGTCATAGATGCCATGTATTTTGGCTGCTCCTAGCAGAGAAGCCACTCGAATATGTTCCCTTCCAATCAAGCCGGTACCGATTATAAGGAGATTGTGCTTTTTATTCCGACATTGATTATTAAGATATTCATTAACCCGTTTGCATCGATCCCCAGAAGTTTCTTCGTAAAATCTTTTTACCATAAATCGTGTCCAGTCAGTTATTGTCACTTGCAGTGGTTAGGGGGCCACTGGGCGTATTACTACCGTAACGAAGCCAAGTGATTAGGTTCATTAGAATAAGTAGGACTATAAGTGGTTTGAAATATGTACTAATGCCATTTACTAATCCCACTGGCGAGAAAAGCAAGTAAACGCCCACCACGCATGATAACAATGAAACAGCGCAAGGGGTGGCATACCTCCAGGGCGACAAGTCCACTATTTCTTTCTTTTGGAAAGTCCACATGGATTCTCTGGGGAAGAAATAGCCAATTATCAGCATGATCCCCACCTCTGAGAAAAAAAGTATGGCATACAAATGGATGAAATGAATAGTAATTAGATCACTCAAAATAAACTGAAACAAACTGTAAGTAATAATATGGAAGAAAATTATAACCTTCGGACCTAGGGCAGGTACCTGTTTGGTAAATAAGCCAACTACAACTATTGCTATGACAGGTATGTTGTAAAATCCAGTGAATATTCTCATAACCTGCCATAATCCTTCAGGAGCATATTGAAGCAAAGGGGCGATAACAAAAGAGAAGAGAGCGATAAATATACTCGCTACCTTTGCAACTCGAACCATCTCTGAGTCATCTACGACACCCTTTTTCAATGGAGAATAAATGTCGAGGCAAAAAAGTGTAGCCGCACTATTTATTAAAGAGTTGAAGGAACTGAACACAGCTCCTAGCAGTACCGCCAAGAAAAACCCAGTTGCATATATCGGCAGTACATCTCGGATAAGCGCAGGATATGCTAGGTCAATCGATTCCATGCCACTTCCATATAAGTGAAATGCTATAACGCCAGGTATCATCATTAAGAAAGGCACTAACACCTTAAAGAATCCAGAAAAAAGGACACCTTTTTGACCTTCTGCTAGATTCTTGGCGGCTAGGGTCCGTTGAATAACATACTGATTTGTACACCAATAAAATAAATTGGCAAATATCATTCCCGTAAACAAAGTTCCAAAAGGCGTAGGGTCTTCAGAAGAACCTATTGCATTTAACTTTTGAGTTTCAGATGAGGTTATGATTTTAATTCCATCTAAAAAACTCCCTTCTCCCAGTGTAGAAAGCCCCAGAACCGGCACGAGTATACCTATGATTAATAAACCGATTCCATTTAAAGTATCTGAAATAGCAACAGCACGAAGGCCGCCAAAAACAGCATACATGGCACCAAGGCAACCAACAGCAATTATCGTAATGACTAACCCCTGACTGTATGTCACAGAAAGAAGACTAGGGATATCGAAGAGTTGAAGGACTGCGATTGATCCGGAATACAGAACGCCAGGTATGGTGACTAATCCATAGCCCACCATGAAAAGAACAACTGTCATGCGTCTCAATCCCTCATCAAATCGATCGGCTAGGAATTGAGGTAACGTCGTAAATGCACCTGCCAGGTAGCGAGGGAGAAATATGAAAGCCATGGCAACTGTTGAAATCGCAGCTGTGACCTCCCAGCCCATGCTGCTTAAGTTATATCCATATGCTGATCCATTGAGTCCGATTAACTGTGCTGCGGATAAATTAGTAAGTAGTAAGGATCCAGCAATAAATACCGAAGATAAGCCTCTTCCTGCCAAGAAGTAACCTTCTTGTGTTCCGACTTCACCGACTGTTTTTTTATAAGATATATAGGCGACTAGCGCCATAAAAAAAGTAGCAGTCGACAGCGTGATTAAGATGTCTTGTGTGCTCAAAATTTAAACTCTAGAGCCTCTTTCGATCAGATTTAGTTTTTGGCTGCACTCCGCCGACTGATAAAAGCGATTCGACGCAATCACGTATCGATATATCGATGCTTCGAAAACTCATACCTAGCACACTCTTGATGCGGTCATTACGTAGCTGGCATCCCCGCCAAGCCGCTCTGAATTCAGCTTTCCTCTCCTTAATTTGCTCGGGGAAAGGGTCGACTTTTTCAGCTCCGGCGAAAGCGAGTTCAGGAAGGAGACGATTGATGCTTGCGCAAACTTCTTCGACCTCAAGAGATTCCGTGGACCATGCTATTAGTCGTTGCCCATTTTTCAAATCGGTATTTTCCAACAATCGAATATGAGCCTCTGCCGTATCACGAACGTCCACCGTCCACCATGGCCGATAGGCTCCAATAACATTTTCAGTATATTGCCCTAGAAGCATTGTCTCGATATTGTGTTGCCAGGGTCCAACCTCTTTTTGGTGGGCAGAGAGGATTGGTCCAACGTTATCGCCAGGACAGCAAGTAATTGAATTCCACCGACCACTGCTTTTAGCCGCATCTGAAAAAGACCGCTCCAACAAAATTTTGCCCATTGAATATCCCTGACCACCTTTAGCAGATCGGTTTGGATTTTTTTCGTCTGGAAAGCGGTCCTCATCGCAAATAGGACGGCGGACTAGCTCTTGTATATCTGTCTCACCTATTACCGCAGCAATACTTGAAGTTACCACCACTTTCTCGATAGTTCCTGACAAATTGATACTATTTATAATGTGATCACATACACCTTGAACATAGTTTTGATCAGTATAGTTAGATACATGAGAGGTGTGAACTAACCCATGACAACCTTTGAAAATATCATCAAAGCAACCTGCCTCATCAAGATCTGCAGAGTGCAGCGTCAACCGCCCCGATGCATAACCTGGCATGGCCTTGAGGAAGCCTGTTTTTTTTGTATCATCTACATCCCTTACGCATGCCCGAACACGATAGCCTCTATCTAACAAGAGGCTCACTACCCAACCACCGATAAATCCTGCGCTACCGGTGACAGCGATTGTTCCGCCTTGTTTTATTTGTTCCATCGGTTTCTCCTTTATATTTATGTGGTTATGGCTAAGCAAATACTGGTCTTTTTGGGAGGGGCGCTTTAAATAGCTTTACATAAGAATTAACGTTAATAGGTTTAAGTTTTAATTTTGTGACTTAATTCATGATACAAATTGTGTTGGAGGGACTCCTACTTTAAGTTGGATCTAAACGATCGGCGGTTCGTTCTAATCGCGCAATCAAATTTGCCATGGACTCTGTGGAAGATTTTTCGGATTCGATGCCTGATAAGATAACTTGCGAGAAGGCTTCCGTTACACCATCTACATCTATCGTTTTGCCAGTTTTCATATAAGAGTAGCCGATTAATTCAAGGCCGCCTCCAATCATATCGCAAACAACA